>NZ_JBTGVH010000009.1:0-40166 GCF_054343485.1 Mycoplasma sp. 613B
TTCTCCTTAAATAAAAACATAAATTTGGTGTCCCAAATTTATGTCCCTGTTTAAATTTTTTTGATTTTTCATTTAAAGTACAATACTGAAAATTTGCTTTTCAATCAGTAGGAAAAGGTGTGTCCAGAGAAAATAGATGAACTTTATCAAATGATACTTTGCTAAATTATAAACTCCCCATCCCACCCCTTGATGAACAAGAGAAAATTGCTAATTATTTAGATTGAAAAATTAATGAAATAAATAGATTAATTTTTAAAGAAAAAGAAAAAATAAAGCAATATACAAAACTAAAGTCTAGTTTGATTTATAAAAAAATTTATAACTTTGAAAATTCTTTTGTTATTTCACTAAGAAAAATTTGTGAAATTATTAGAGGAAATACTCCTTTTACAAAAGATGATTTAAAAGATAAAGGACAGTTTGTTGCTTTACAATATGGAAAAGTTTATAAAACAAATATAATCGATGATAAATATAAGTTTTATGTAGATTCTTCTTTTTACAATTCTAATCAAATAGTGAAAAAAAATAATATTATTCTTATTTCCACTTCGGAAACTATTAAAGATTTAGGACATGTTTCTTTTTACATAAAAGAAGAAGATGGTTTAATTGGTGGAGAACAAATTTTACTAAAAGCAAAACATAATGTTTTTCCTAAATTTTTATTTTATTTAATAAAATCTATTAAAAATAAATTACAACTTTGTGCTTCTGGTATAAAAGTTTATAGATTTGGAATTAATGACTTAAAAAATATAAAAGTTTCAGTCCCTTCTTTACAAAAACAAAAAGAAATTTCTTTCTTTATAGATAATTCTTTTATAGAAATAGATAAAATCATTGATAAAAGTAAAAAATTAATCGATAATCTCGGACTTTTAAAACAATCTTTAATAGCAGAAGTAGTAACAGGACAAAAAGACATTAGACATATTCAAATACCTATTTATCAAAAGTTTGATAAAACTCTTATTTTAACAGAACAAGAAGAGGAAGATAAAATAAATGATTAACAAGTTTACTGATAAAGAAAAAAGTTTTGAAGAAAAAATTATTGATGATTTAATCAATATAAATAATTATTCATATTTTTCGTTTGATAATATAAATTCTTCTTTTGATAGAAATAAAGCAATAGATCAAGAAAGACTATTTTCTTTTATTAAAAATACACAAAGTGATTATTATTATAAAAATCATTTAGATACCGAAACAGGAAAAACCACTTTATTAAGTGCTCTTAATATAGCACTCCAAAATGAAGGTATTATTAATATTTTAAAAAATGGTTATAAAGATTTAATTCTCTTTTATCATTTATTAGATGATAATATAAAACAAGAAGAAGAAAATTTTAAACAAAACATTTTTTCTGTTACAAATCAATTACATTATGATGATACCAGCACTAAATCTGTTGATTTATGTATTTTTATAAATGGATTACCTATTTTTACAATGGAACTCAAAAGTAAAAACTCATCTACTAATCAAACTTTTAAGGATGCAGAAGAACAATACAAAAACACTAGAGATTCTTCTAAAACTTTATTTTCTTTTAAAAGATGTATTGCTCACTTTGCAGTTGATGAAAATCAAATTTCTTTTACTACTAAAATAAATGGAGAAAACACTTTATTTATTCCTTTTAACAAAGATTTTGATGATGATAACTCCAACATTCCTTTGAAATCTGATTTTCTTTGAAAAGAAATATTTAATAAAAAGAATTTAACAAATTTAATAACTAATTTTTGTTATGTAAATAATAATAAGGAAACTAATAAAGAAGAAGTTTTATACTTCCCAAGATACCATCAATGAAGAGTTGTAAATAAATTAATAGAAGCAGTAAAAAATCAAAAAGAAAATGAAAACGGAAAATATTTAATTCAACACAGTGCAGGAAGTGGAAAAAGTAATTCTATTACTTGACTTGCTTTTAAACTAATTACAGCAAAGAAAAATAATAAAAATATTTTTGATTCAATCATAGTTGCCACAGATAGAAAAAACTTAAATCAACAAATTAACAAAAATGTTTCTAATTTTAATGATTTAAAAAGTAATAGAGTAAAACCAAATAAGTCTAATGATCTAACTAAAGCTTTAAAAAATGGTAAAAAACTTATAGTTACTACTATTCAAAAGTTTTTACATACTGTTAAAAACATAGAAAGTTCTTTCGAACTACAAAATAAAAAATTTGCTGTTATTATTGATGAAGCACACTCTTCACAATCGGGTTCAACAGCAAGTAATATGAATGTTGCTCTTTCTGGTGGTTTTGAGCAAGAAGAAAATTCATCTACAGAGGATTTATTAATTAAATATATGAAATTACAACACATTCCTAAAAATGTTACTTTTTTTGCTTTTACAGCAACCCCAAAAGCAGAAACATTAGAAAAATTTGGCGATGTCTTTGATTCATATTCAATGAAGCAAGCAATTAAAGAAGGATTTATTTTAAATGTTTTAGAAAATTACACAACTTATACAAGCTATGGAAAAATAAAATATGAGGGTAATGAAAATCCTTTTTTTGAAGTTTCCAAAGCAAAAAA
Organism: Mycoplasma sp. 613B; assembly: GCF_054343485.1. Taxonomy (NCBI): domain Bacteria; kingdom Bacillati; phylum Mycoplasmatota; class Mollicutes; order Mycoplasmatales; family Mycoplasmataceae; genus Mycoplasma; species Mycoplasma sp. 613B. The sequence continues at coordinate 2,574 of NZ_JBTGVH010000009.1, forward strand.
AGAAATTAAAAAACTTATTAAAAAAGATGAATTAAATATAAATAAAAAATCTGAAATTATAGTTAAACACTTTATAGAGAAAGTTTCTAATAAAATTAATAATAATGCCAAAGCAATGCTTGTTACAAGCGGTATAGAACAAGCAATTAAATACTATTTTAAAATTAATGAACTATTTAATAAACAAAATACCAATTATAAAGCTCTTGTTGCTTTTTCAGGTGAACAAGAAGTTGATGGTCAAAAATACACAGAAACATCAATAAATAAGTTTTCAGAAACACAAACAACAAAAGAATTTAAAGATAAAAATGAAAACAAAATTTTGATAGTAGCAAACAAATATCAAACAGGTTATGATGAACCTTTATTACATACAATGTATGTTGATAAACACCTTGAAGGTGTTAATGCAGTACAAACACTGTCTAGATTAAATAGATGTCATAAAAATAAAAAGAGTACTTTTATTTTAGATTTTCAAAATGATTGACAAGATATTTTAGATTCTTTTCAAAAATATTATGGTAAAACAAAATTAAAAAAAGAAACCGATCCAACACAATTAAAAGAATTATTTGATTTTCTTGATAATCAAGAAGTTTATACAAATGAAGATGTTAACGAATTTTGTGAAAAATACTTAAAATTGAAAAACGAAGATTTCCTTCTTTTAAACCCTATTTTAGATAAATGTGAATCTAACTTTAATAATTTAGAAATTAATACAAAAATACAATTTAAAAGTACAGTTGCAAAAGTTATTAAAACCGTTAATTATCTCTTAAACATAATTAATAACTTCAATCCAGAATGATATAAAAAAGCAGTCTTTTTTAATTGACTTTTAAAAAGATTACATATTGAAAAAGAAAACAATGATCTTTCAGAAATTGCTGAGAACATTAGTTTAGAAGATTTTATTTTAATTAAAAATAAAGAAGAAAATATAAATTTAATAGATGGAGATACTACTTTATCTGCAAAAGATATTAAACTTTCTAATGTTACTAATCAAAAAATAGATTCATTAGAAAATATAATAAATATTTTTAATGAACAATTTAAAGATATAAAAATAGAAAATCAAGAAAAAATAGCAAATTCTGTTTTGAATTTATATAACCAAGTATCAGATGATGATAAACTAAAAAATGCTCTTGCTTCATCTAATGAATCTGCCATTGAAGAAGAATATGAAAATGCTTTTAAAAAGAATATCCAAAAACTAATGGCAAAAGAAAGTGAATTATTTAATAAAATTAGAGATAATGAAGACTTTGCTAAATGATTGAAAGATTTTGTTTTTGAAATAGTTATGAATAATGTAGCAAAAAATTAATTTTTTCTTTCCCAGTTGTAACAATTAAAAAACTGTTTATGCCTGTTTTATGGGGCAAATCGTTTTTTATTTATCTAATTTAATTACATTTTACTTGCTAAATTTATGAACATATAAAGAATTCTTACTTTTTAAAATTTCTTAATAAAAGTTTGTAAAAAAAAGAAATTAGAATATAATTTTTATTATGGAACATAAGAGCGCCGCTAAAAAGAAATCTTACTTAAAATTTATAATTGAAAGTTACATTGAAACAGGAGAACCAATTGGTTCAGAATCACTAAAAGAAAAATATAAAATTAACGCTTCTTCTTCTTCGATAAGAAGCATAATGGCTGAACTTGAAAAAGATGGTTTTCTTGAAAAATCTCATGTTTCCAGTGGAAGAATTCCTACTTTAAAAGCATATGAATATTATGCAAAAAATTTAACTTCACAAACCGATGCAGATCTAGAACAAAAACTAAATGATATTTTTGCTAAAAGAAGAATATCTATTGACAAAACACTTGAAGAAGCAGCAAAATTAATATCAGAATTTGTCGGTATTACTGTTATAACATCAGAACCATTAGGATCTGAAAGATTAAGGTCTATTCAATTCACTGCAATTGATAACTTTATGGGAGTTATTGTATTAGTAACTTCAACAGGAAAAGTAGAAAACAAAATAGTTTCTTTTTCAAATGAAGTAGAAAAAGAAGACATAAAAATAGCTATAAGGATTTTCAAAGAAAGATTAATTAATGTGGCGTTAAATGAAATCCAAAAAATTGTAGAAATTTTAGTTCCAATATTGGCTAAAGAAATAAAAAACTTAGATAATGTTTTAAAAACCTTTATGCAAAATATTTTTAATTTTAAAAATGAATTTGAATCAAAAATTTATAATAAAAATAATTTAATTTTATCTAGAGATATATCGAGAGAAAAATTAAGTGAAATTTTAGATTTAATAGAAAAAAAATCAATTTGAGAAACTATTGAAAATAAATTGGATGAAGAAAAAAACATAAAAATTCAAATTGAATCACAAGAAGCTGTTTTTATTTCTAAAAAACTTGAAAATCAGAATATAAATAAAGAAATCAGTGTTGTAGCTCCAACTACAAGATTAGATTATTCTAAAGTTTTATCAGCACTTAATCTATTGGAAAAATTTCTCAAAAAAGAAATATAACTTTATATTACTTTAAGGAGAGAAATGGAAAAAGACATTAAAAAACAACAAGAAAAAGTTGAATCAAAAGACAATAATACTGAAAATATTAAAAACAAAAGAACAAAAAGAAATTTTAAACACAAAAGAAATTACAATAATAAAAAAGATGATTCTGTTTCAGTACAAGAAAAAACTAAAATCAAAACCTCTCTTTTAGAATTAGAAATTGCTAAACTCAAACTAGAATTAGATAAAAACAACGAAGAATTAAAACAAAAAGCAATTGAATTACAACAAAAAGCAAAAGAAGAAATTCAAAAACATAAAGATGAAACTTCTTCTAAATATGAACTAGAATTAACTAATATAAAAAAATATGGAATTCAAAAATTCTTTGAATCATTTTTAATTCCTTTAAAAAACTTTGAATTAGCAATTAAGGCAGGAGAAAAACAAGACAACTCTGCAGTTCAAAACTATGTTAAAGGTTTTTCAATGTTATTAAAACAAATTGAATTAATTTTTGCAGATTTTGGTATTACAAAAATTGAACCTTCTGTTGGCGAAAATTATAATCCAGAAATCCACGAAGTTTTTGAACTTGAAAGCAATCAACAACTAAAAGATAAAATTATTAGTGTTAAAAGCAATGGATATAAACTTTATGATAGAGTAATCAAACCTGCTTCGGTAGTAGTAGGTAAATAAAATGAATACCAAAGAACAAATTATTCAATCTTTAAAAGATGTTTTAAATGATTTAAAAATTGAAAAAAATATTATATTAACCGAATCCAAGGGATTTGGTGATTATTCAACGAACCTAGCAATGACTCTTAAATCAGATTTAAACAAAAATCCTTTAGAAATTGCTGATTTAATCGTTTCCAAAATAAATAAAGAAAAATATTCTATCTCTAAAATAGAAGTAGCAAAACCTGGATTTATTAATTTTTTTGTAAAAAATAATATTTATGTAGAAGAAGTAAATAATATTTTAAAATTAAATCAAAATTACGGAAAACAAAAAGAAAATCAAATTATTAACTTAGAATTTGTTTCTGTAAATCCTACTGGTTTTTTACACCTTGGACACGCAAGAGGGGCGGCAATTGGAGCAACATTAGCTAATATTTTAGAATTTGCTGGAAACAAAGTTATAAAAGAATATTATATTAATGATGCTGGAAATCAAATTGATTTACTTGCTGAATCTGTTTTTGCAAGATATTTGCAACACTTTGGCAAAAAAGTAGAATTTAAAGAAGATTATTATAAAGGTAGTGATATAAAATGGGCTGCTCACGTAATAATTAAACACTATAAAGATAAATACATAAATAGTTCTATTAATGATTTAGAAACCATAGATTTTTTTAAGAGAGCATCAACAGCTATAATGCTTGGTCAAATTAAAAGGGATTTAAGTCTTTTTGGAATTAAATTTGACAACTTTTTTAGTGAAAAAACTCTTTATAAAGATGATAAAATCAAACTTGCTTTACAGAAATTAAAAAATACTTATAAACACGATGGTGCACTTTGATTAAAAACCACAAAATATGGAGATGATAAAGATAGAGTTCTTATCAAAAAAGATGGTTCTTTTACCTATTTTTTACCAGATATTGCATACCATAATGACAAATTAACAAGAAACGATGGTGTTACTAAATTAATTAATATTTGAGGTGCTGATCATATTGGTTATATAAAAAGAATGGAAATTGCAATTGATCAATTAGGATTTGATTCTCAAAAACAATTAAAAGTTTTAACTTGTCAAATTGTTAGATTAATGAAAAATGGACAAGAGTTAAAAATGTCCAAAAGAAAAGGAATTACCTTTACAGCAAGAGAATTAATTGAATTGGTCGGTAAAGATGCAGTAAGATTCTTTATGATTGACAGAACAGAAAATTCAGGATTAGACTTTGATGTAGAATTAGCATTAGAAAGTAGTCAAAAAAACCCTGTATTTATGATTCAATATGCTTATGCTAGAGCAAATCAATTAATTAGTAAAGCAAATAATAAAGAAGTATTTGCTTCAAACTTTAGTAATGAAAATGAAATTAAATTAATTAATACTTTAAAAGATTTTCCAGATTTAATTAAAAAAATTAGTAGTAACTATAAAATTCACTTACTACCAGAGTATTTAATTAAATTAGCTAAAGACTTTAACTCTTTTTATTCAAATTCTAAAATTTTAAATTCTGATAATGAAGAGAGTTTATTAGCACTTTCTAAAGCTACTAAGATTGTTCTAGAAACTGGATTAAAACTTATTGGTGTTTCCACCCCAGAAAGAATGTAATGGAAGCTTTAAATGAGCAAATATTTGAAGAAAAACGTTTAAATATTCTTAAATCTAAAAAACTACCAAATCTATTCAAAGATAGCTATGTTATTTTTGATTTAGAAGGTTGTGATGATGTGGGCACTCTACTTGAAATTGGTGCTATCAAAGTTAAAAACAACAAAATTGTTGATACATTTTCCAAAATAATTAAACAACCACCTGATTTTGTAAATAACTTTATAAGTTGATACAATAATATTTCTAACGAAGAAATAAAAGAAAAAGGTGAAGATGCAATAAAGGTTTTAAGCGAATTTAAAATTTTTATTGAGGATTTAAATCTTTATGCTTTTAATGGAATGCATTATGATTTCCGTACAATAAAGAAATCTTATAAATCTCGTGAATTAGAAAAATTACCTAACAAAATGATAGATATTGGTTTTTACTTTCAAACGTTTAATAAAGTTTTCTTTAATACAGATTCTTATTCTTTAAATTTTCTTTCAAATTTGTTTGCTGTAGATAATCGAGATATTCACAGAGCACTCAAAGATTGTATAATAACTTTTGAAGTTTATAATAAAACTCTAGTGCTTGATGAGTTGATTAAAGCAAAAGAAAGACTTGAAAATGCCATTATAAACAATAGAGAAGATAAAGAATTAAAAGAATGAAAAAGAAAATATTTTTTAAATAAATGTATATTTGACTATAAACAATGTATAATTTGTGGTAAGAAATTAATACAAAAATACATCGGTTGAGGTTGTATTGACTATGTTTGAGATTATAAATTAAAGAAAAGTGTAGGAAAATGTAATTTTTTTATAAAAAATATAAGATGAGAAAAAATAAAAAATAAGGAGCAAGAAATGGACACAATGATCAGTTTATCAGTAGAAGTTTTATCAACAAAAAGCTATATGCAATTCGAAGAAATCTTTACTTTTGTAAAAAATAAACTTCAAAAAAAATGATTTGAAAAAGGTGAATTTACACACGAAGAAAAAGAATTGATTTTGCAAAAAAAACGTGGTGAATTATACAGATTATTAACTGTTACTAGTGATTTTGAAAGACTAAATGATGGTACTTGAAAATTAAAAAGTAATTAATATAAGTATATTTCATTTTAAAAGAAAATTCCGTTTTTTCCTTATGTTTTGGCAAAAACGGTTTTTTAATTAAGAAAAAATAAGGTATTGCTACCTTATTAAGTTTTCTTTGGTTTATTAATTCAAGGACGAACTTTTTCTTTAAATACTTTAGTTCTTTGGAAGTAGTGAACAAAAAGAATTTGTCCTATTTCTCACACCCCTCCAACTATTCAATAAACTTGTAAGGATGCTTGGAAAATAACTCCAAATACAACAAATAAAATCATAGTGTAATTTTGAGTTTTTTGTTGCTTTTTCAACGCTTGCGACTCTGCCGCATTGATAAGTCGTTTGTTTTGTTTTCTATTTAAAATTCTTGGTAGAATTTGTTGGAATAATTGAATTATAACAGTGAATAAAAGGATTGGTAAATAAATCCATTGTCCTGCAAATAATTCTTGATAAGAAGTTGATGCAAGATTTATTCCTAATCATGTTGTTGCTTTAATACCTGGTAATCCTTGTAATATTCTTCACATCGCAACAAATATAGGCATTGTTATAAGTAATGCTTGAAATTGAGCAGCGGGACTTATATTATTCTTTTTATATAATTCAGCAATCTCTTGTCTTTGTCTTGCTTCCATTTGTTTATTACCTTTGTGAGGTGCATATTTAGCATCGATTTTTGCTTTCTTAGCTTGCACTTCTTGTTGTTTAGATTGACTAAATAAAGTCTTAAATCTAAATGCAAATGAAAGTAATTTAGTAAGAATAACAGCAATTATTATAGTAATAATAGCAGGTCATCCTTGAAGTCCTTCTAATGACATAGAACCCAATAGAGCAGCCATTAATTTAGACATCGGTCAGATAAATAACCCATAGAAAGGACCAAGTTGTCAAGCATCACCTCAAGTAACAATTATTTTTTGAGGTTCTGCTCCTTTATATGATAATAAATCTGATGGATTTTTTGCACTTCCTGGTTCAAAAGCAACAATTCCATCACCAATCTTTGTATAATGTGTTGCTTTTAAAATTTCACGCAAGTTTGCTGAATAATCATTAACTAATGATATTGATTGTTCAGAAGCACCAGAACCTTTTTCTTCTACTTCTTTAATAGCGTTTTCTAATTTGTTATTATTATATTTGTCAAAATTTACAAGTTGATTATTTAAATAATGAATTACATCTCTTGCAAATTTATTATTATTTTCTATAAAATCTTCATTTGGGATAATATAATCTTTAACCGTTTCAAAATATGAATAGATAAAAGGATCTTTTTCATTTACATATTTTGCATTGTGAGTTAATTTTCGATTATCCTTAAACTCTCTTAATAATTTTATTTCTTTTCAATCATTAAATTTTTGATTGTAGTTTTCGGTTGTAGAATTGAAATATAATAATTCTCCATTATCTCCTTTTGGATACTGATAACTACTTTGTCCTTCTATGGGTTTATCACTTTGATAAACTATTAAAGTGTTGTAATTACCTCATTGTCCATAACTACCTTCAGCTTGTTTTTTTAAAGATTCAATAACATCTTTTCTTTCTTTATCTTGGTTAGAAACATAAAAGTTATCGTTATTTTTTTTGATATTTAAAACTTCTTTTCCTTCTTTATTGGTTTGTTTTTTAAAAACTACAGCATTAGGAGCAATTTCTTCTTTTGAATTATAGAATTCCACCCCAGACCCTGCGTGTGATGAAGTTTTAATTGCGAATGATTGAATACAACCAGTTAAAGTAACTCCGAAAATAAATATATAAATTAAAACTTTAAATCATTTTCAAATTTTTCTTCAAATATTTTTCTTTTCAGAATTATTATTACCGGTGAAGAAGTCATAAGATTTTGGTTTTTGCTTATTCTTTTCCACTTCTTAACCTCTCATATATTTTTATTACTTCCTTTTCTTTTTCTGAAAAAGGTAAAGATAAAAAACTTTTTCTTAATATTAAAACATTTTGAAAAGGTAAATCAATAAAATTCATTTTATTTGAAATTATTGCTTTAATTTGACGTCTAAAAAAATTTCTTTCTACAGCAATTGCAAATTTTTTTGGAACAGAAATACCAATTTGAAAATTTTTATGTTTTTTATAATATAAAATTAAGTTTTTTGTGATAATTTGTTGTTTTAAACTTATTACTTCTTGAAATTCTCAATTTTTCTTAAGTCTATTTTCTTTTTTCATAATTATTTATTTGAATCTGAAACAGTTAATCTCATTCTTCCTTTAGCTCTTCTTGAAGCTAAAACTTTTCTTCCACCAACTGTTGACATTCTTGCTCTGAACCCATGTGTTTTAGCATGTTTTCTTTTATTTGGTTGATAAGTTCTTTTCATATGCTCTCCTTAAAGTTTTTTTAAATAAAAAGATACATTTTTTATGTATTTTAATTAAATATTAAAATTATAACAAAATAAAGATTAAAAAGGAAATAAAAAAACTTTTTTTCACAACTTTTTTTGTAAAAGAAAAAAAGAAATTTTTTTATTATTTTATATGTTAAATCATATTTTTTTTGCCTTTATTTAGGTTTTAAAAATGTGGCAATCTTGTTATTTCTAAAATTATTTATAAAATTATTTTTTATTTTTTAACATTTTTTATTTTTTTATTTTATTATTTAATAACTATGTCTAATATTGTTAATAACTATGAAGAAAATTTGTTAAAAACAAATAAAAAAATATTAAAAGAAATTGAAAAAGAGATTAATGACTCTATTATTTTTTCCACATATTTTTCTAAGTTAAAACTAAAAGAAATTAATGAGTTTTCTGCGGTTTTTATTGCTAAAAACAATGTGATTATTAAAGATATTAAAGAAAATTATTTGAGTTTTTTAACATCTGCTATTGTTAAAACTTTAAAAAGTGAAAAAGCTGTGGAAATCATTCTTGAAAACACTATTGTGAATAAAGAAAAAGAAAAACAAGTTATCAACAATAACACAAAAGATATTAACAATTTTGTCACTAACATAGATTTTAAAGATAATTTATTACCAGATTTAACATTTAAAAATTTAGTAACAGGTAAATTTAACGAAGATTTAATAAAAATAGCTGATAATTTGTTAAAAACTAAAAAAGTAGAATTTACTCCTATATTCATCCACTCAAAATCAGGATTAGGAAAAACCCACTTTCTAAACGCTTTAGGAAACGCAGCAAAAGAAATAGGACTTAAATCTTATTTTCTAAACCCAGATGCCTTTACTAACCAAATTTCTTTAATATTAAAAGAAAAAGATATAGAAAAAATAAACAATTTTTCTTCTTTTTTAGAAAGTGTTGATATCTTTTTAATAGACGATGTTCAAATGCTTGGTTCAAGAGTAAAAACTCTAGAATTTTTATTCAATATTATTAATAATTTAAAAAATAATAAAAAGCAAATTATCATTTGTTCTGATAAAAAACCAGAACTTTTAGGTGGATTCGAAGATAGGTTTATAACAAGATTTCAAAGTGGTTTAACTTTAGAAATAAAAAAACCTAATAATGAAGATTTACTCAAGATTTTAAAATTTAAAATCGAACAAGAAAACTTTGATTTGAACAAATGAGACAACAAAGCTTTAAGCTTTTTAACAAGAAATTTTTATCACTCCATAAGAGAAATCGAAGGGGCTTTAAATCAAATTAAATTTTCTGTAAAAAACTCACCAAAAGATTTAACTTTCAATGAAAACCTTCTTAATAATATTTTCCACGAAACCGTTCATTTCGAAAGGGAAATAACACACGATAGAATAATTGAAAGCGTTTGTTTATATTACAGAGTAAAAGAAGAAGAAGTAAGAAGTAAATCAAGAAAAAGAGAAATTGTTATTGCTAGATCGATGATAATTTACCTAATTAGAGAACTGCTTTCCTTTAGTTATGAAAGAATTGGTATCTATTTAGGTGGCAAAGATCACTCAACGATTATGGCTTCTTATAAAAAAATAGAAAAAGATATAGAAACGTCCCATGAACTTAAAAATGCAGTTAATTCATTAACAAACAAAGTAAAAACTGTTTCTTAATTAATCAACATCTTTTTTGCCTATTTTTAGGTTAAAAAGATAAAACTAACTAAAACTAACATTGCTAATAATAATATATTAGAAAATAAAATAAATATAAAATAATAAAATATAAAAGGAAAAATAAAATGAATTTTAAAATTGAAAAAAAATATTTTGAAAAAGAATTTGAAAGAATTGGTGTTTCTATAAATACTTTAAATTTTATCCCTTCTTTAAGAAGTGTTAAAATTGAATTAAGACAAGAAGGATTATATTTATATGGTTCAGATGGAGAAATTTCTATAATTGGACATATTTCTTCTGAAAACATAAAAAATATAAATGAATTAGGTTCTTTTTTAATAAATTATTCAATGTTAAAAAATATAATTAAAAAAACTGAAGGAATTTTAGAATTTAAAATCGAAGATACTAATTTAACTATTAAAAACAAAGATGATTTATACAAAATTAATATCCAAAATGATGAAGATTTCCCAAACATTAGATTCGATTTATCAGGTCAAAAAATATCAATTCATTCAAAAGACTTTAAAAAAGCAATTAAGGATACTAGTTTTGCTGCTACAATCGATAGTTCTGAAGTTATTTTAGATTGTATCAATATAAATGCTATGGATGGTAATTTAAGAATTTCAGCAACAGATAGATATAGAATATCAACAGAAATACTTCCTATTGAATCTCATATTGAATTCGATATTTCTATAATAGCTAGAAATTTGAAAAATTTCATTCCTAATGACTATGAAGGAGAGTTAGAAATTTATGTTGAAGATAATAAAATAGAAACTATTGTTGAAAATACAAAAATACAATGTAAAGTTATTGATTTTCCTTATAAAGATATTTCTAATGTTTTCCCAAATATAGATGATTTAGTTTATAAAATTGAAATCGATAAAAAAGAACTTAGTGAGTTAATATCTAAAGCTTCTATTTTATCCAATGATCAATATTTCAAATTAAATGTTAGTGTAAACCAAGAAGAATTTACTATGAGTGGAAACAAAGAAGAAACCGGGTTTATTTCTGTAAAAACTAAAGAAATGAAGTTTGAAAGTTCTAATAGTGAATTAAACTTTTCTATAAATCATAGATATTTAAAAGATGCTATTTCAGTTTATGAAGGTTTGATTTATATTTTTGTAGATAAAAAAATAAGAAAAGTTTATATAGTTTCACCTTCTAATAAAAATAATAAACAATTAATAGGAACTACATAGAAAGGAAAAAAATGAAAGTAGAAATAACAGGAGAATTTATAAAATTAAGCCAACTATTAAAAAAAATGAACTTTATTGATTCTGGTGGTGCAGCAAAAGAGTTTTTAGCAACTAACCAAGTTAAAATCAATGACAATAGCGAAGTAACTAGAGGTTCAAAAATTAAGGTTGGAGACATCGTTTGAGTAAATGATGAATTATTTCATATTGTAAGTGCATAAAAAGAAGAAAAAATAAAAAATCTTCTTTTTTATTTGCTTAAATAATTTAAAATATAAAAATATGAATAAATATGATGCAATAATAGTTGGCGGTGGACATGCAGGTATTGAAGCCACATATGTTTTAGCAAAACAAAATTTCAAAGTTTTACTAGTAACTTTAGATAAAAATAAACTAGCTTCAATGCCATGTAATCCATCAATTGGTGGTCCTGCTAAAGGAATTATAACAAGAGAAATAGATGCACTTGGCGGAATGCAAGGTATTTTCGCTGACAAGGCAATGATTCAAATTAAGATGTTAAATGAATCAAAAGGACCTGCAGTAAGAGCGATGCGGGCTCAAATTGATAAAGACAAATATTCAAAAGTAATATTAGAAGATATTGAACAACGAGAAAATATCGATATTTTAGAAGATATTGTTGAAGAATTAATTCTTGAAAACAACTTGGTAAAAGGAGTTAAAACGGAAAAAGGAAATATTTATTATGCTAACGCTGTAGTATTAACAACAGGAACCTATATGGATTCAAGAATTTTAAGAGGAGATGAAATTCAAAAGAGTGGTCCCGATGGGCAAAGAACAAGTAATAAACTTTCAATGTTTTTAAAAAATAATGGATTTGAACTTATTAGATTAAAAACAGGAACGCCACCTAGAATTTGAACTGATTCAATTGATTTTTCTAAAATAGAAGAAGAAATTTTAGAAAATAATAACCTTCATTTTAGTTTTAAAAATGAAGTAGTTCTCGAAAAACAAATTCATTGCTTTTTAACATATACAACTCCAAAAACACACGAAATCATTTTGAATAACCTAAATAAATCTAGTATGTATTCTGGTTTAATCGATGGAGTTGGTCCAAGGTATTGCCCTTCAGTAGAAGATAAAATAGTTCGTTTTAAAGATAAAGAAAGACATCAAATATTTTTTGAACCAGAAACTGCTAAAGGTGAATTGATGTATATAAATGGTTTATCAACTTCAATGCCTATTGAAGTGCAAAAAGAAATGGTTAAATCAATTCCTGGTTTAGAAAACGCAAGAGTAGCTAAATGAGCTTATGCGATAGAATATGATGCCATAAATCCTTTACAATTAAAAAAATCACTTGAAAGTAAAAATATTAATGGTTTATTTTTTGGTGGTCAAATAAATGGAACAAGTGGTTATGAAGAAGCAGCTGGACAAGGATTAATAGCAGGAATAAACGCATCTCAATATTTAAAACAAGAGGAACCAATTGAAATTCTCAGAAGTGATGGTTATATCGGAGTTTTAATTGATGACTTAGTTACAAAAGGGACTAATGAACCATATAGAATGTTAACTTCAAGAGCAGAATACAGGTTATTATTAAGAAACGATAATGCTGATTGAAGAATGAAAGATTATGCTTTAAAAGCTAATATGATAAGCAAAGAAGGGTATAATTTAGTTATTGATAAATACAAACAAATAGAGTTAAAAATTGAAGAATTAAAAAACACTTTTGTATCTTCAAAAAGTGATTTAGCAATTAAATACAACGCAATTAATGGACAATCTTTATTTCAACTAGTTTCAAGACCTGATGTAGATTATCTTGAAATATTAAAAAACTTTAAATTTGCTTATGAACTTGTTGTATTAGCAAGATTGGATGGTTATATACAAAAACAAGTGCATGATGCAGAAAAAATGTTAAAACTTGAAAAATTAAAAATACCAGCTGATATAGACTATAAAAAAGTTGATAATTTAGCAAATGAAGCAAGAGATAAATTAATTAAAATCAAACCAACCACTATAGGACAAGCATCAAGAATTAGTGGTATTAATCCAGCAGATATTCAAATGTTAATGTTCTATATAAAGATGAGAAATAAATAGTGAAAATAACTATTATTGCAGTAGGAAAACTTCAAAAAAATTATTTAACCTTGTTCCAAGAATATGAGAAAAAAATAAGTTTTTTTTCAAAAATAGATGTAATAGAAATAAAGGAATTACAAGAAGAAAATATAGAAATAAAAAAGGAAAAAGAAACAAATAAAATATTAGAATTAATTCCAAAAAACTCAACAGTTTTTCTTTGTTCTTTAAAAGGAAAACAAATGGATTCTTTTGAATTTTCCAATTTAATTGACAAAAGTAATATAACTTTTATAATTGGTGGTTCTAACGGGGTTATTGAAGATAAAATAGATGCTCAAAAAATAAATTTTTCTTTACTAACGTTTCCACATCAGTTATTTAGAGTGTTACTTGTTGAACAAATTTATAGAGCATTTGCTATAAAAAATAATATAAAATACCACAAATAAAAAGAAAGAGGAAAAATGAAAAAAACATTATTAAAAGATGACTTTTTCAGTCACATAAATAAAGTATGATTAGAAAACACAAAAATACCAGAAGATAAATCAAGTATTAGTGTTTTTTCTGAACTTGATTTAAACTTAGAAAAACTTTTAAAAGATTTAACAAAAAAATGACTTAAAGATACAAGTACTTTAAATGAAAATTCAATGATGTTGGAATATGTTAAGTATTTTTCGATGCTAATGAATGAAAGTAAAAGAAAAGAACTTGGTTGAGAACCGGTTAAACAATATTTATCTAAATTAGAAAGTTTAAAATCCTTTAAAGATTTATTTTCACAAGATAAAGAATTTTGACTTTTATACGGGTTTTTACCTTTAGAAAAAGATTTATACGAAGATTTTATTGATAATGAAAAAAGAATTTTTTGATTTGGAGATTTTAAAACAATCTTGCCAAACAAAGAAAGTTATTCAAACAAAGAAGAGTCAGAAAAATTATTAAACACTTGAAAAGAAATGGTTTTATTTTTATTAAAAGACTATGGTAAAACAGAAGAAGAAGCAAATAAATTAATATCAAATGCTATTAAATTTGATGACATTTATAAAGATTATATTCTTTCATCGATAGAACAAGCTAATTATGTTGCTTTATATAATCTAAAATCAAAAGAAGAATATAATTCATATACCAAACAGTTTATTATTTCTGATTTATTAGAAAGTTTAGTTTCACAAAATGTGGAAGCAGTTTCAGTTTCTAATATAAAACTTTATGAAAATTTTGACAAAATTTTTAGCGATGAAAATTTTGAATTTTATAAATCATTTTTATTTATAAGAAACTTATTACAAACAACTAAATTTTTAAGTGAAGAAATTAGAATTAAAGCAGGGGAATTTGGTAGAAAAGTTTATTCTATTGAAACCTATAGAAATTTAGAAAATTTTGCTTTTGATATGGCAAATGAATATTTTGGAATGCCTTTAGGTATGTATTATGCTGAAAATTATTTTAGTAAAAAAGCAAAAGAAAATATTGAACATATGGTTTCTAATATGATTGATGTTTATAAAATGAGATTAAATAATAACAATTGATTAAGTAAAGAAACTATTCAAAAAGCATTAACTAAATTATCTACCATTCAAGTTATGATTGGTTTTCCAGAAGTGATTAGACCATATTATTCAAAATTTAAAGTTAAAACTTATGAAGAAGGTGGAAATTTATTTGAAAATGCGCTTAAATTTAATAAATATTTAGTTGAATATGCATTATCTTTATTTGGTAAAACAGAAGATAAAAGATATTGATCAATGTCTCCTGCAACAGTTAATGCATATTATAATCCATTAAAAAATCAAATAGTTTTTCCTGCAGCTATTTTAGCAGATCCTTTTTATAATTTAAATAGACCATCATCTTATAATTATGGTTCTATTGGTTGTGTAATAGCTCATGAAATTTCTCACGGTTTTGATAATCATGGTGCTCAATTTGATGAAAAAGGAAAATTAAACAATTGATGAACCGATAAAGATAGAGAAGAATTTGCAAAAAGAACACAAGCAACAATTAATTTATTTGATAAAGTAGAAACAGACTTTGGACCAGTTAATGGAGAGTTGACTGTTTCTGAAAACATTGCAGATTTAGGTGGTTTTGACTGCGCTTTAGAAGCGGCAAAACAAGAAAAAGATTTTGATGCCAAAAACTTTTTTGAAAGCTGAGCAACAAGTTGAAGAATTATTTTAAAAGAAGGTGCAGCAAAAAGACAATTGGAATCAGATGTTCACTCACCAGGAAAAGTACGTGCTAATGTTATTTTAGGAAATAATGATTTATTTTTAGAAACTTATGAAATTTCTTCATCCGATAAAATGTTTATACCAAAAGAAAAAAGGGTAAAAATTTGATAAATCAAAAAGAATTAGAAAAAATCTATCACTTACAAAGGGAAGATTTTTTTTATTTTGGTCCTTTAAGTATTAAAGATAGAATTGAAATTTTAAAGAAAATTAAAAGATTTATTCAAGAAAAAGAAGAAGAAATTTTTAAAGTTTTAAAAGAAGATTTAAACAAAGATAAATTAGAATCCTTTGTTTCTGAAATTGCATTAATTTATAAAGAAATAAATCTATATGTAAAAAATATAAAAAAATGATCTCGTTCTAAAAAAGTAAAAACACCTTTTTATTTATTTCCATCTAAATCAAGTTATAAATATGAAGCATATGGACAAACTTTGATTATTAGCCCTTGAAATTATCCGATTATGCTTTCTATTATACCTATTATAAATGCTATTGGTGCAGGAAATAGGGTAATATTAAAACCTTCTGAATTTTCAGAATATTCATCTAAATGATTAATGAAATTTTTTAATGAAAATTTTGATCAT
Organism: Mycoplasma sp. 613B; assembly: GCF_054343485.1. Classification (NCBI taxonomy): domain Bacteria; kingdom Bacillati; phylum Mycoplasmatota; class Mollicutes; order Mycoplasmatales; family Mycoplasmataceae; genus Mycoplasma; species Mycoplasma sp. 613B. The sequence goes on from NZ_JBTGVH010000009.1 coordinate 18,708, forward strand.
AAAATCATTTATTGTGCTAATTCTTCTTTAGAAACATCTAATTTTCTTTTAGATCAAAAGTTTGATCTAGTATTCTTTACTGGATCAACAAATGTAGGAAAAATTGTTTTAGAAAAAACTTCCAAATTTTTGACTCCAACCATTTTAGAGTTAGGTGGTAAATCACCAACTATAATTTGTTCTGATGTAAATTTAGATAAAGTTGTTGAAAAAATTTATTATGGTAAATCATTAAATTCAGGGCAAACATGCACAACTCATGATTATGTTTTAATAGATAAAAAAATAGAAGATGAATTTATACAAAAATACAGAGAATATGTACAAAATCAACTAAAAAACAACCTCAAAAATGAACCTAAAATCATTAGTGAAAAACATTATAATAGACTATTGAAATTAGTTAACTCAACTGAGTTAAAAATTAATCATGAAATGAAAATAATCGAACCTTTTATTTACAAAGCATCATTAAATGATACGATAATGCAAGAAGAAATTTTTGGACCAATTTTGCCTGTTATTTCTTTTGAAACTATTGAAGAAGCAATTGATATTGTTAAAAGACAACAAAAACCACTTGCTCTTTATCTTTTTAGTAAACAAAAATCAATTATTAATAAAATAAAAAAATTACAAGCAGGAGCAATCATTATAAATAACACAACAGAACATGTGGCAAATTCATATTTACCTTTTGGTGGCATTGGAAATTCAGGACTAGGGAAATACAGGGGATATAGCGGTTTTAAATCTTTTAGCCATCAAAAATCTTTTTTTATAAATAAATTTGTATTTAAACCTTTAAGTTTGGTAAAAAAACCTTTTAATAACAAAAAGTTTTCTTTACTGAAAAAGATTTTTAAGTAAAATAAAAAAACCACTAAACACAACACTTCTCGATGTGGCTGCTACATTTCTGTCCTGACCAGGTTACAAGGTTTTTGTTTTAATGGCATTTATATTATATATTAATATTTGATTTTAAAAACAAAAAATAGTATTATAATTTATATACAAAAATTTGAAAGGAGAAAAAATGCAATTTTTAGATTTTTTTAATTGAAGAAGAAATGTAGTTACATTTGCAGAGTCTAAGATTTTATTTTATTCAATTTTTGCATTAATTCTTTTAGCAACTACTTTTGTTTGAATTTATAAATCAAAAATATATAACCATTTTAATTCAAACCCAGATAAAAAATATTTAAAAAATTTAAACAAAGATCAATTATTTATGGTGATAGGTGCTTTTGTAATAATATTTAATATTTTTAGAATAATTTTATTTTTGGTTCGCGATTATCCTTGAAAATGAGAATTAATTCCTTTACATTTATGTAGATTTTATATAGTTTATTTTGGATTTATTTTCCTTTTCAAAAAGGCACACAATATTAAATATATTAGTATATTAGCTTTTTTAGGTGGAATAGTAGGATTTTTATTTGTAAATTTAGGACCTGTTCCTGAATTTATTAATCAAGACAGAATTTATAATTCTTTCCAACCAGGGACAATAGAATATGAAAGAGCAGGGTTTGACTCTGGATATGACACTTATGCTTACTGAGATTTTATATTAACTCATGGATTTGTAATTTTTATCCCAGTTCTAACACATATTGCATATGGTGAAAAAGCAAAAATAAACATTACGGTAATAACACAAGGACTTGTAATGATGTTAATTTTAGGAATAGTAATATTTTTTGTTTCTTGAATAATGTATGAAATTTTACAAAAAATAGACAACCCTAAATTAAAAATAGCATTAGATCCTAATTGGTTATACCTTGGTAGAACTGGAATAGGGACTTTGGGAAAACTAACAAGATGACCTTTAAATATAGTAACTTTATCAGTTTTAGTTCCTTTACTTACTTATTTAGCATATTTTATTTATGTATTGTTATCTTCTATAGAGTTTGGTAATTTTAATGAAAAAAACAAAAATCCTAAAATTAAATTTAGAAAACCAAGAGAAGTTTTCCAAGAACAACAAGATTGAACTTTCTTTAAAAAAATAATGAAAAAAGAAACTAAATAAAATTTATTCTTTTAAGGAGAGAAATGAATAGAATAGAGAAAAAAATCATAAAGTTTATAGTTATAGATACAAATTTTTTAATAAAAGATGAAATAAGAATAGAAAAAAATATTAAATTATTAGAAGAAGAAGATTTGTCTAAAGAAGTAGAACCTTCTTTAGAAGAATATTTAGAACATGCTAATAAATTATTTAGAAATTTAGAAGCACAACCATTAACACTAGAAGAACTTTAAGAACATATTGATTTTATTTCAAGACTCACTCACACTAATCTAGATAATGATTTACACAGCAAAAATAAAGAAGAATTATTGACAATAACAAATTTAATTTTAGCTGGAGATAGAGAAACTTTATTTAAAATATTAAAATTAAAAGAAATAAAAAGTTATACACAAACAGACTATGATTTTTATAAAAATTATGCAGAAAATATAAAATTAAGAGAAGAAAAAGAAAAATTATTAGAATTAATAGAAAAATTAAAAACTGCTAAAAAAACATTATCTATTTTTACTGGTGTGTTAGCCGGAACTTCCGCTTTAAGTTTTGCTCTTGCTTCTTTCGGTTTTGTTGGAGCCTTACCAATAGCAATAGCTGGTTCTGTTGGAGCAACTGCTTCTGCTTCTATTGTGGCAGGAATAAAATTAGCGTTAGTTAAATACGAAGAAGAAATGGCTAATATTAAAAAAGCTACTTATTCATTATCATCTATTTATACTTTAGGACATAGCATTTCTAATATATTAAAACCAATTTTAATTGCTAGCGGTGCAACTATTTCTGCATCAACATATTGATTTCCTGCGGCTTTTAATGCTGTATTATCAATAACATCAATTTTATCTCTATTGTTTTAATCATGAAATCATTTTTATTAATATTATTAGCATTTATGCTTTTTTCATTATTAAATTCATTGTTTTTCTTTGTGTCTTATAAACAAAAAACTTTTTTAGAAAAAATAGACAAAAGAATTTGAAAAGCGCAAAAAAATACAAAAAATACAAATAGTTTGATTGAATTTATAGATATTTGAGAAATCATTATTAATATTTCCTTTTTTATATTTTTTATAGTAATGTCTACAATTGAATCTTACAATCAAGAAAGCAATAATGTATATTGAATCTTATCGATTATTTTTAGTATTTTGTTCATAATTTACTTCATATTAATTTTTGTTATTTATAAGATAAAACTTTCTAGAAAAACAAAAAGCAAAGAAAAAACAGAAAATCCAATCCAAGAATTAATTAATTTTTGAGAACAAAATAAAGACTTAGAAAAATACAAAAACTTAACTTTTTATAGAAAAAACAAAAGTAGAAAAGATTTTATAATAAAAAGATTAAATAAACAAATTGAGTTAATTAAAAAAGAAAAAATGACTGATGCTGAATTATTTAATTCCTTAATTAATATTTATTTTTCTTGTTTTGTTATTTATTTATTTGGAAACAGTACATATATTTTTAAAGATAAAAACTATATAAATAGAAGAGAAAAAGATTTTTATAAAATAACACTTTGATACACACTAAATTTGTATTTTTCAAAAAACAAAAATTAATTTTATAGAGAGAATACCTATATAAAAAGGTATTTTTCTTTTTTTAAAAGTGATATAATATATTTACATATATTATGAAAAAAAGGAATTTTGAAATAAAAAAATAAAAAAATATAATTTTTTGCTTTTTTAAATAGTACACTTTTATTTAAGTATTATAATTTAATTATATATATTATGTAACTTCATTTTAAAATGAAGGGAAAGAAGGAATATTATGATTATAGATTTACCGATAAAAATAGAAAGTAGAGCTGTAATTCCTGTTATGGAATTATTATATGATAAACCGTGAGATCCGAAATTAGGAAAAAATATTGATGCAGGATGAGATAGGATTATGGACTTTTTGAATGAAAATAAATGAGAATATTTGCAAAAATTTAAAGACGGAAAAAGTTTAATAAAACTTTTAAAAGAAGTTACCATTTTTTATGAAAAAATTTTATCAGATCATATTTTAACCGAAACAAAAAAAGAAATTTCAAGTAATTTAGAAACTTTTTCAGAAGTTATAGGTTATCCGGCGGATGTTTTAGATAACGAAACACCACTTTCAACAATTTTAAAAGCTTCATCATTTTTGCTTAGTAGTTTATCTCTTTTAAGTAGTCAATTAATTTTGCAAGTAGGAATACTTCCAGATAAATTTATTTCTTTATCCAGATATTTAATAGAAACTTTATATCAAGAAGTGATACCTAATATAAAAATAATGGAAGAAACAATGAAAGAAATAGAAAATGAACTAGGAAAAAATAGTTTTATTTCTTTTTTTAAAGGTTATTTAGATTTAAAAACAATGATGTCGAATATGCAAAAAGCACTTTTTGATTTTAAATATTACACAGCCAGAAATGCTTACTCTGAAATTTATAAAAATAGAATAAATGATGGAAAATAAAGAAATTAAAAAAATACTAAAATGAATAAATAATGATTATTCATTTTTTAGACTTATATTCTTTTTAACTTTTAATTTTTTAATCCTTATATTTCCTTTAATTTTACTGATAATTGATTTAATTTTTAGAACTGAGATTTACAATAAGTTAGCTGCAAGTAGTGTAATTGCTTCACTTCTTTTTTATTTGTTACCAATTTTATTTTTTCCTTTTATATTATGAATATTAATAAAATACATTTTAATTTTAACCATTAAAATACAGATTTTAAAAAATAAAGAAATAGATTATAATGACTATAAAAATAAAATAAAAATGTTTTTTATAATGAATTTTAATTGAAAAAGATTGAGGGGAAATTATGAAGACAAACTTCTTTAGTTTAAAAAATGAAGTTGAAAAATTAACTTATTTAAGTTCGAGATTTAAATTATTTTTCTTTACCTTTATAGATTCTTTTATTTTCATTTTAACCTTATTTTTATCTATATTTTATTTAATCAAAATTAATGAAGCATCACATAAAGAAGTGATTATATATATTATTGTTTTTTGTTTTATATTTTCTATATTCTTTTTATTTGCAGCATTAAGAAGAGTTATGATTTTTGGACTATTATATTTTTATTATGAAAATAGAAGTAATTTAATTTGTTTTGCTTTAATATTATTAATAAATTTATTTTCTTTAAGAATTGGTTCAGTAATTAATGGATTTAAATTTATTAAAAACAGAAAAAATCTAAATTTCATAGAATCTAATTTAGATTTTGATAAAGTAATTTTTATAGGAGAAAAAGGTTTAGAATTATATTTTGATGATTTTTTTATAATAAAAAGTATTACTTTAATTTCTGATGATAAAAATTATGATTTAAAAGCAAAAATAAAGGATTTTTGTATAGAAATAGAACGAGATAAAATTTATAAATATAAAGATATTGAAATAGTTTTGGCAAATACACAAGAACTTTTTGTTGATAAAATAGATATTCAAAAAATTAATAATTTTAAAACCTTAAAATTTTATATTTTACTTTGTTTACTCATTAATTCTTTATATTTAAACAAAAATAATTATAAAAAAATGGTAGACAAAATTAATTTAATAGATTTTGTTTCAGAAGACGCTTGAATTTCTGATCAAGAAATAATGAAAGCAAAATCACAGCTAATATTACCTTCTAATTTAAAAGAAAATCTTTATCTAAAAGAAACAAAATATTTAGATAATTTATGACTTATGTATAGGATAATAAGGTTATTTATAAGTAAAGAATAAAAAAAGTTAACAATTATTTGTTAACTTTTTGTTTTTAGTAAACTTTATTTTTACAATCTCCGGTAGTTAAAAATTCATTTAAGTTATCAAAAGATTGTTCAACCATATTTGCAACTGCTTCATCTGTATATGAACCTATGTGTGGAGTTGCAACAAATCTTGGATAATAAGTCATTAATTTTTGAACTGTTTCATTTGGAAGTTCTTTTTGGTGTTTTTTAAAGAAAATTTCACCTTCGTTGTTAAATACATCTGCAGCAATAGCACTTAATTTGTTAGTTTCTAAAGCTCATAATAAAGCATTTTCATCTTGAATTTGACCACGAGCCGTATTTATTAAAATAGCATTATCTTTCATTTTGGAAATAAAATCTTTATTTATCATTTTATCATTTTGACCTTTAATATAAGGGATGTGAAATGAAATAATATTTGATTTTGCTAATAGGTCATCTAAATTGGTGTATTCCAGTACTTCTTTTGCCTTGTCATTTGGAAAAGGATCAAATCCTAAAACTTTTGCACCTATTGATTTAAAAAAGTGAGCAGTTCAATATCCGATTTTTCCTGTTCCAATAATTCCTACTGTTGTGTTTTTAAATTCTCTTGCAAAACCAAAAGGATCAACGGTAAAATCTTTATTATAACCTTTGTGAGCAAAGTGAAGACTTTTTCTATTTAACATTACACCAAGTGAAAATGCTAATTCTGAAATAGCTGTTGGAGAATATGAAGGAACTCTTGCTGATTTGATTCCTAGTTCTTTCATTTTCTCTAAATCCATATGATCTGTACCCACAATTCTAGCTAAAATGTATTTAATACCAAAAGAATGAATTTTTTCTACAACAGCAGCATTAACTTTATCGCTTGCTCTTGTGATAACTGCATCAAAACCTTTAACACTATCAACAGTATTTTCATTTAATGAGTCAGAACGAAGTTCTAATTCATAATTGTATTTATTGAATTTGTGGAAAATTTCTTTTTCCACTTCTCTTACTCCAAAACAAATAACTTTTATATTTGCCATTAAAATACCAATCCTAAAACAACTATTCAAACAGGCATCATTACAATAGCACAAAGAGTTGCTAAAGCAGAACATTGTGCTGAATAAGTTTCATGCATTTTATATTTCATTGAATAAGCAATAACAACTGTTGAAGGTGGAACTGCAGCAAAAATAACCATTGAACTTGCAACATGACTAGTAACTACTCCTGTATATTTTAAAGGTAACATTATTAATAGAACTAGTGATGGTATTGCTATTAATTTAATTGCTACAAATATTCAAACTCATATATCTTGTATTGCGTTTTTCAAAGGAACTGTAGCAATAGTCATACCAATTGTTATTCAAATTAATGGTGAAGCTAAACCAGAAAGAGTTTGAATTATTTTGTGTAACGCAGGAAGAGTTTTACTTAATTCAAATCACCCTAGTATAACTCCTGTTTTGTTACCGTTTTTATCTACTACATTTCAAGTACCACCAGGAATTAATTGACTTAATCATAAAATTAAACCAATAAATGTAGCGATAACAATTGGATTTAATAAAGCGGTTTTAATTGATTTTGAAAAGTTTGCTTTATTGAATTTAAGACCAGACATCAACATAAAACATAGAGAATAAAGGAAAATTCTGTATGGAATGTTTCAGATGTTAGCTGCTAAAACCCCATTTTTGTCATAAACTGCTTGAATAATAGGTAGTCCAAAGAATGTTGTTGAACCAAAAATTAACATCATTCAAATAACTAAAGCTCTTGATTCTGTAACATTTTCGCCACCTAAAGTTTTGACAACTTTAGATTTGGATAATTTGGGAACTTTTACAAATTTAACTCAAACTAGTGCTATGATACACAGCACTATGTAAAAAGCAAAAGCGACTCCAAGAATTACAGCTTGTTCAATTAAACTTTTAATTGTAATGGTTTTCATAAAACCGTTTAGTGCAAGAGCAGGTAAAGCAATTAATAAAACAATTTGATTTATAATTCCTTTACCTTCTTGTTTTAAAATTTTAAATTTTGCGAATAAGTAACCTATTGTAATAATCCCGATAGAAGCAATTATTGCTCCCCATAGGGATTGGTTACTCACTGTTTTGATAAATTGATCCATATTTATAAAAAATTTCTCCTAATTTGAGTTTAAAACTCATATATATTTTACTATTTTATTTTTAAAAAATAAAGTATAATATGTGCCGTCGGAGGAAAAATGAAAAATATTAATATTCAATTGCTTGAATATGTAGAAAGCAAAAAAAGAAAATTAGCAAAAGAAGCAAAATATTCTTCTATTTTAGATAATTTTATTAAATGAGCTTTAATAATTTTAAATTTAACTATTATTGCAATTGCGATAACAGTTATTGTTATAGAAGTAAATCGTTATAATTCTATCCCAGCAGAAACAAGAAAATCATTTTTTGATGAATTAGGTTTAACAATTGTACTTGCTTCCTTTATCGTTCTAACCTTTTTATTTAATTTATTTTTATCTATTTATAGAGAAGTAATGAAATTTAAAGATTATAAACAAGCAATGAGAAAAATAACATATATAACATATAAATTAAGAGAAGATGAAAATTATTCAAAAGAACAATTTGATAAAGAATTTAATCAAATTGAAAAAGATTTTTTAGCTAAAAAACAAGTTTCAAAAGGGCAATTAATCAAGAAATTTATTTTAGGAGGTGGAAAATAATGAATGTAAAATTATTTGATTCTACAAAAGAATTTATTGATTATATAACTTTAAAAACTAATATAAAAGCAAAAATTTATAAAATAATTTTTTGAGTAGCTGCTCTATTTTCATTATTATTTACTTTCTTTTCTGGTTTAATGGGAGTTGCAAAACTAGCTTCTTCTAGATTAGAAGAATTTAAAGGATTTGCCCTTTTATTCACTTCAGAAGTTGATGGAAAAATAGTAGATCAATGACCAATTTTCACATTGTGAATAGGAATTTCTTTAGCTATTTTAAATGGATTATTAGCTTTATTTGTTGTAAAGAAAAAATGAATAAGAAATCAAAAAGTTAATAATTTAATTTATTTAGAAAAAGTTCTTTTTGAAGCAAATGAAGGAAAATATGCAGAAGCAAAAAATAAAGATTTATTATTTTTTGATAGAGTTTCTGAAATACTTGGTAATAAATATTCACTTAACGAAGGAGAAGAATAATTATGGATTATTCAAATGAAATAAACAGAACTAAAAAAAGTATGAAAAGTTTAACTACTAAGTATTTAAGATCCAAATGAACTTTCTTAATTGTAAGTATTGCTTTAATTTTAATGAGTGCATTTAATGGATTGTTATCTGCTTATGCTATTGCTAAAAACCCAAATTTAACAGCAGTTTGATTATTTGTAACCATTTCAATCATAACTACAATAATGGCATTTTTAACAGCGGCAGCCACACTATTTGCTTTTTCTAAAAAAAGAGAAACAAATAAGCAAAAAGCTTTATATTTAGAACAAATTGAACAAGATTTAAAAAATGATTCATTAACAATTTCAAAAGATGAATTAGTTGTTGAACTGGCACAAATAGATATTGAAGAATAAAGAAAATAACACTTGAGAAAGTGTTATTTTTCTATTCATCTAAATCGTCTTCATCAACAAATTCATTATCTTCTTCTGTTTCTTTTTGCCTTTCAAATCCTTCTAAAGGATTTTTCTTATCATCTGTAAATAAGAAGGAAGAAATAATTATAGGATTTCTTCTTTTTTCTTTATAAAAGAAAGGAATTAAACGATCTTTTATTAACTGTCTTAATTCAGGAACTGTTCAATCTTCTTTATTTTTGATTGTAAATAAAACAGCTCCATGAACTAATCTCTTGATTTCTTCAACAAAATCGGTTGATGTTTTAACATAGAAGCAACCTCTAGAAACTACTCTTGGTTTTCCTACTATAATGTTTTTATTTCTATCTATTGCAATAGCAATATAAACAAAACCATTTTCACCTAAAGCAACTCTTTCTTTCATTAAAGAAACATTAACTTTGGAAACCACATCTCCATCAATAAAAATTGGTCCTGGATTAATAAATTCCTTTGTAGTTACGAGTTTTTTGTTTATTAAATGTAATACTTCACCTATTCTTGGAATTATTACATTATTAGGATTTACTCCGTTTTCAATGGCAGTTTGTCCATGAACTACTGACATCCTAAATTCTCCATGGTAAGGAACAAAGTATGTTGGTTTGGTTAATCTAAAGATTTTTTCGTGTTCTTCTTTATAAGCATGACCTGAAGTATGGAGATAACCATCAACCCCATTTTCTTTAATAATAGCACCTGTTTTATATAGTTTATTAACTAATAATTCAATTTTGATTCTGTTTCCAGGGATTGGAGAAGAAGAAAAAATGATCATATCCCCGTGTTTTAGGGTTATTTGAGGATGTTTTCCTTGTGACATTCTAGTTAAAGCTGCCATCTGTTCACCTTGTGAACCTGTGGTTAAAATAACAAGTTCGTTATCTTGGTATTTTGAAATGTTTTTCTTATCAATAAAAACATCATTAGGAGCATCAATATATCCCATTTTTCTTCCTATTTGTACTCCATTTACCATTGATCTTCCAAAAGTTACAACTTTTTTACCAAGTTTAGCAGCAAGTTCAATAATAACTTTAACTCTGGTTAAGTTAGAAGCAAAAGCAGTAATTATTATTTTCTTTTTAGCATCTAGCATATGAGCTTCTATATCTTTTAAGATATCTTTTTCACTTGGTGAGTGAAAAGGTCTCATTGCATTTGTAGAATCGGAAAGAAGCACACTTAAATCTTCTTTACCTATTTGTTCTAGTTTGCTAAAATCGGTTAGATTTCCAATGGGTGTATAGTCAAATCTAAAGTCTCCGGTACACATAATGGAACCATTTGGAGATTTAACTCTTATTCCAAAAGCATCAGGAATTGAATGTTGAGCAGTTCAAAAATCTACTTCTAGTGTATTGAAAGTATGAACAGCATCTCTTTCAATTTCTACATACTCTACTTTTTTTCTAATACCTCTATCTTCAAATTTAGCTTTTAAATATTGAATAGCAATTCTTGGTGCAAAAATTTTAGGAATATGAACTTCTTGTAGTAGATAAGTAACACCACCAATGTGATCTTCGTGTCCGTGAGTTATAAATAAACCTCTAATTTTGTGCTGATTTTCTTTTAAATAAGAGTAATCAGGAATTATTCCTTTAATTCCAGTAGCAAAGGTATCGGCAAATTTAATACCTGCATCAATTATTACTATGTCATTTTCGTGCTCTATTATAAGGGTAGATTTACCTATTTCTTGCATTCCACCTAATGCAAATAATTTTGTTGGTTTCATATGTCTCCTAATATATTAATTTAAGTTAAAATAAAAAAAGAAATTTAATTAATTGTTTAAATTTTACAATAAAAAAAATTTTTTATAATTAATTTTTAAATTTTGTAAATTTATACAAAAAATTAAAAAAAATCTTGACAAATTTACAATTTATGGTAATATATATACAAGCGACCATAGCAAAGGGGATCACCTGATACCATTCCGAACTCAGTAGTTAAGACCTTTTACGCCGAAGATACCAGAGATGGGAAAATAGGGAGTTGCTGCTTTTTTTTATTCCTTTTTTAATTTTATAAAAGTATTTATTGAATTTATTTGAATAAATTTATATTATTTTATGAATATATTAGATTATTATTATTATATAATTATTATGTAAATACAAAAATAAAGGACGGAAAAAATGAAGAAAAAATATTTCAATTTATTAATTATAAACACTATTTTTGTAGGTGAAATCTTATGCTAAAAAATAAATTATTATTTTCAGTTTCTTCACTAGTTAGCATTCCTATTTTTGCTACTTCAGTGGTTTCTTGTGCAACAACAGAAAAAGACAAAGAAAAAAATCAATATGAAAATTATAAAATTGAGTTTAATAATTTAGGTGATAAAGAAATTGTTAAATCTAATGAAACTTTTACCTTTTTAAGTAATTCAAGTGTTAGTTCAAATGAAACAAAACTTAAGGATTTTTATCTAATAAAAGATGAAAAAGATATAGATAATCTTAAACAAACTTTATTTTACTATGTTATAAATTATGAAAAAAATGATAATGTTAAAGAAATAGAACATATGAATAATTTGCTTAATTATCAAAAAGTAGCTTTTTATTTAAGCAAAATAAATTTAAAAGAAAATTTTTATGTATTAAATAACTTTGTTCATACAAAATCGTTAGATACTTTATTTAAATCACTATTTAAATCTAATGATTATAATTACAATGATTTAAATTCAAAACAAAAGGAATTTCCTTTATATTCAATTATTCAAAAAGAAAATAATGCTTTAAATTTTTATTCTACCAATCTAGAATTAAACGCTAAATTAAAAGAAAATAATGAAAGCGAACCAACAGATGAAACAGCAAATTATGTAGAACCATCTTTTAGTTACATTGCTTTTGAAGTTCCAAGAAAATTATTTAATCCAGAGCAATTGCAAACCTTAAAAATAAATAATACTTTTTTACGTTATAATGAATTTGTAAAATTTTTAAGCAAAAACACTAAACAAAAAATCAACTAATGTTGATTTTTATTTTTTTGCAATGTTAAGCGAATATTTTTCATTTCTTCAGATGAAATTTTTGGATCAGCATATTTTAGAACATCTATATTAGATAATAATCCTTCTCTTATTTCTTTCATTTGTCAATTATCGTAAATTGGTTTAGCATATAGAGAAACATCTAAATTTTGTTCTAAACCTAAACGAATTTGTCCCATTTGAAAACAATTAAAATTATTTGTTGCATATTTAGATACATCTATTTTTGATTCTAAACCAAGAAAAATCTGTTTTAGTTGCGATGCACAATAATGGTGGCAATTAAAATTATTAGTTTCAATGAAAGACTTATGATTATTAATTATAGAACTTTTGTGTTGTTCAAAATAATCAATTTCTTCCATTAATTCTTTATATTCGCTATTTGTACCTAAATAAATATTTTTGATTTCTAATAAAGTTTGTTTTAATGTGTTTCTGTTGTTTAAGATATCTAAAACCAATTTTTCCTTTTCTAAAATTGACTCTTCACTGTTATTTGAATTTTTAAAGTGATTAAAATCTCTAGTTAAAAAATCTTTATGGCAATAAAGTGTTTTAGAATAAATTTGGTCATTTTTTATAGAAATTTCACTTAAAGAAACATATGGTGGATTTTGTTTGAGATTATCTCAAAGCATAAAATAAATGTTTTTAATATCATCTAAATCTAGAAATTTGGTATCTAAATAAAGTAAATTATTTTTATCAAAAACTTTAAATAAATCTTTTTCAAAAATTTTATAAATTTGAGCAGTATCTATAAAACTATCGTGATTTAATAATCCATTATTTGCCTTTTTAATTAGATATTCACCATTAAGTTCGTGTCTGAAATTTTTATGTTTTATAGAACTGCGACATTTTAAGTAATAATATATTTCTTCCCATTCGTTATAAAAAATAATGACTGGATGTTTGTGAAAATCATCTTCTAATCTATCAAATGTTATTGATTCTTCCGGAAAAAACGGTTTCATTGTGTCAATGTGATTTTTATCTTTTTTCATTTTAATTCCTTATATTTTAATTATAGTGCTATTAATAGTAAAAAGTGAAAAAAAGAAATATTAAAACAGGAACTAAATAATTATGTTCCTGTTTTTCTCACATACAGATTGTGCTTATTTTCCAATTCAAATATAAATACTAGGAGCATTTAGTTGTATCTAATAATTTTAAATATATAAAAGAATACTATAATTAGCTAATTTTGCCACTTAACTAATTAAATCTAATTTCTATCTAATTTAATTATTAGATACCAATTAGATTTTACAAAAAAAAAAAAAAAGCAAGTTTTTGACAAAAAAACACAGGAGAATTCCTGTGTTGAAATTATTATTTGTTGTAGAACTCAACAATTAAAGCATCATTGATTTCTTGACTTAATTCTCTTCTTTCTGGTAATCTTTTTAAAGTAGCTTTAAAATCTTTATATTCAATTCATTCTGCTTTTTGTTTTAATTCAAGTGCTGCAGTAATTTGAACGTTTTTTCTTGATTTTTCTTTTAGTTCAACTACATCATTAATTGAAACTTGCATTGAAGGAATATCTGCTTTTTTTCCATTTAAAGTAAAGTGACCATGATTTACTAATTGTCTTGCTTGTCTTCTTGTTGTAGCAAATCCTGCTCTGTAAACAATATTATCTAACCTTGTTTCTAACATTTGTAAGAAGTTTGTTCCAGCAACACCTTTACGTTTTGAAGATTTAAAGAAAGTGTTTTTGAATTGTCTTTCATTTAAACCATACATAAAACGAACCTTTTGTTTTTCGTGTAAGTGTAATCCATAATCAGATAATTTAACTTTCTTTTGTCCGTGTTGTCCAGGAGCGTAAGTTCTTTTTTTACCTTTTGCAAATTCTTTACCAGTTTCTAAAATTGAAAATCCTAATCTTCTTGATTTTTTGAAAATTGGACCAGTATATCTTGACATTTTTCCTCTTTCTGCAAAAAACGTTAAGAAATAATTCCATATTATTTTTTTAAATTTAATGGTTTCGACATCCAGCAAAGTTTACTTCCAAATTTAAAACAAATTTAAAAAATATTAATATATATTATTTAGCTGTGTTTATTGCTTTAATATTTTACATCATTTTTGTATAATTTAATAGCAAATGAAGTATTTTTTATTTTTTTTATTGGGATTTTTAGTTTTATTATTGATAACTGGATTAACTATCCTTATTTTTGTTTTGCAAAAAAGAAGAAAAGAAAAAGAAATAAATAAAAAAGAACAAGTTAAGAAAAACGAAAGAAACAATTCTATAAAAAATGAAATTGATATTTTAATAAATCAAATAAAAATTTATTTTAAGCATGAACATTTAAAAAACGAAGAAGAAAAACAAAAAGAAGTTGAATTAAAAGAAATAATTAAAAAACATAAAGATAAAAACGAAGAAGAAACTAAATTTTTAAGCAGAATTGAAAAAGCAAATATTATAAATCATTCTTATGCAGCAATAGAGTTAAAACTTAACAGTTATTTTACAGACAGAGTTCAAATATTAGAAGAACTAAAAGAAAAATATAACTATATTTTTGAGAATAATAAGTTTTTTTTAGGATACTATAATAAAATGACTCAAGATCTTCATAAAGCTAATACATTTGTTAAAAACAATGAAGACAAAATAAAATATATTCATGCAAAAATTGATAAACTAATTAAAAAAATATCAAACAACAATGTTTTTATTTCTCAAAATTATTATTTAAACTATAAAAAAGAAGAAAATATCAAAAAACTAATTGAAAATAAAGAAAATATAATTCATTTATTTAAAATTTTAAATTATGTAGTTAAATTTACTAACGAAATAGACAACAATTTGACAAATATTTTTGAATCATTAAAAAATTTTTATTTTGAAAACAAAGAAGAATTTCAATTGGAAAGAGTTTTTTCTTTTGAAGAATACAAAAAGCAAGTAGAAATTCTTTTTAATAATGTCAAGAAAGCACACAAAGAAATTGATATTGAAAAAGTTAATTTTAATTTAAAATCAATTTATAAACTAACATTAGAAAACAAAGAAAAAATAGAAAAAGAAAAAAGATCTAAAGAAATAGTAATAGAAAACATTTTGATTATAAAAAATAGAATAGTAAGCAAAAAAAATGAATTACTTCTTTTCATAGAAAATAAAGAAAATACAGCATTTATAGAAGCAAAACAAGAATTAGAAAATATAAATTTATTATTAGAAAATATTTTATTAAACAAGGAAACTTATCTTGAACAAATAGAAAAAATAAAAAGTATTTTTGAAAAATTCATAATTATAGATTTTAAGTTAATCGCTTTAAAAAATATTTATTTTTTTGAATTAAAAGAAAAGAATTTATTAAACAATTTTTCTTTACAAAAAGAAATAATTACTGATTTTTTGGTAAATAAACATAAAGAAAATATAAATGAAAATTTCAAAAAAGAAATATTGAATTTGTTTCTATTGATAGAAAATGAAGAAAAAAATGACCAAAAAATAATTTATATTAAAAAGTTAAATGATTTATTGACAAATAATATAGAAATATTTACTGATTTTTTATACAAAGAAATATTAAATTTTTTATATAAAAATATGAATGTTTTTAGGAGTTCTAAAAACAAACTGGATGCCAGTTTTAAAATAGCAGAAGAAATGCATAGACAAGGAAACTATCCACAAGCATTAGAAAATATAGTAAAATTTTTAGAAAAGGAAATAATATAATATGTATGATTTAATTTTAATAAGATATGGTGAATTAGTTTTAAAAGGTGGTAATAGAAAACAATTTATAAACACTTTGAAGCAAAACATAATAAAAATTACAGGGGAAATTCCAGAAGTAAGTTTTGATAGAATGTATTTACCTTATAGCGAAAAAACTTTAGCAAATTTATCTAAAGTTTTTGGTATTTCTTCTTTTTCTCCTGTAAAAAGAGTAGAAACTAATATAGAAAGCATAAAAGAAGAAGTTTTAAGACAATTTGATGATAATCTTTTAAAATTTAGATTAAATTGTCATAGAAACTGAAAAAAATTCCCTTTAAATTCACAAGAAATTATAAAAGAAGTTGCTACCGAATTATTTGCAAAAAAACAGGAAATAAAGGTAGATTTGGAAAATTTTGATCAACAAATCAATATTGAAGTTAGAGAAAAATATTCTTATGTTTTTTCTAAATTTTATAAAGGATTAGATGGTTTACCTGTTGGTATTTCTGGTAAAGTTTTACATTTAATTTCTGGAGGAATTGATTCTCCAGTTGCAGCTTTTGAAATGATGAAAAGAGGTGTGCATATTGATTTCTTGTCTTTTATAACACCACCACACACTGATGAAAAAACAGTTCAAAAAGTAGATAAAATTATTCAATTGTTATCTAATTATCAAGGTGGTTCTAAATTATTTCAAATAAACTATACAGATTTAATGAATTACATCGGTTTAGTTTCTGACCAGTCTTATAAAATAAATCTAATGCGTAGAAGTTTTTATAGAATAGCAGATATTTTAGCTAAAAAATTTGGTTACATAGCTATATCTAATGGAGAAAATTTAGGGCAAGTTGCATCTCAAACTATGGAATCAATGGATGTTATTGGTAGTCAAACAAGTTTACAAATATATAGACCATTATTAACTTTTAACAAAAATGATACTATTAAATTAGCTAACAAAATAGGTACTTATGAAATTTCTATTGAAAAAGCAAATGAAGCTTGTGAATTATTTGCTCCTAAAAAACCAGTTATAAAACCAACTTCAGAATTTGCACAAAAATATGAAGAAGAGTTATCTGAAATTAAAAAAATGGAAATAAGTGCAATTGAAAAAGAAATGATTTTGAAAAGATTTAAAACACAAAAATAAATTTTTTCAAAATTGTTTTTTTTATATAATAATAATATTATGTATAATCACAAAGAAATAGAAAAAAAATGACAAAAACACTGAGAAATTAATAATTCATTTAAAACAACAGAAAATAAAGAAAAAAAATTTTATGTTCTTGATATGTTTCCATATCCATCCGCTTCAGGTTTGCATGTTGGACATCCAGAAGGTTACACAGCAACAGATATAATAGCAAGATATAAAAGACTAAATAATTTTGATGTTCTTCATCCAATGGGATGAGATGCTTTTGGTTTACCAGCAGAGCAATATGCACTAAAAACAGGAAATCACCCTGCTTCTTTTACACAAAGTAATATTCAATCTTTTAAAAAACAGTTAAAAAGTTTAGGTTTTTCATATGACTGATCTAAAGAGGTGGATACTACTGATCCTAAATTTTACAAATGAACACAATGAATATTTAAAAAATTATATGAACATAATTTAGCAGAAATAAAAGAAGTTGATGTTAATTGGTGTGAAGAATTAGGGACCGTTCTTGCTAATGAAGAAGTGATAACTGATAACGAAGGAAATAAAGTTAGTGAAAGAGGTGGTTTTCCAGTTATTAGAAAACCAATGAAACAATGAGTTTTAAAAATTACTAATTATGCAGATAAATTGTTAGAAGGATTAAATGACTTAGAATTTTCGGATTCATTAAAAGAATTACAAAAAAATTGAATAGGAAAATCTGAAGGTCATACAATTAAGTTTCATATCGAAAATAATAGTGAAATTATAGAAGTGTTTACAACAAGAATTGATACATTATTTGGCGTTACTTTTATTGCTATTTCTCCAGAAAACAAATTAGTAGATGTGATTATTAATAATCCAAAAATAAAAGAATTTATTGACTTTACTAAAACTTTAAGTGAAAGAGATAGAGTTTCCAATAATAAAGAAAAACACGGTATTTTTACAGGTTTATATGCTATCCATCCTTTAAATAATAAGAAAATTCCAATTTGAATTGCTGACTACGTTTTAAATTCTTATGGAACGGGTGCTGTTATGGGAGTTCCTGGAGAAGACGAAAGAGACTATGATTTTGCTAAAAAATATGATTTAGAGATAATTAAAGTTGTGCAAGATAATAAATTAATTAATTCGGAAGAGTTTAATGGTTTAGAAATTTTAAAAGCAAAAGAAGAAATTTATAAATTATTAAATGAAAAGGGAATTTCTGAAAAAGAAATAAGTTACAAACTAAGAGATTGAATTTTTTCAAGACAAAGATATTGAGGTGAACCATTCCCAGTTTATTTTGATGAAGAAGATAATATTTACATAGATGAAGGAATTGTAGAATTACCATATATGCAAAATATTAAACCTTCTAAAACAGGAGAGTCTCCTTTAGCAAATAACAAAGAGTGATTATACTTTGAAAAAAATGGCAAAAAATACAGAAGAGAAACTAATACAATGCCACAGTGAGCTGGTAGTTCTTGATACTTTTTAGCTTTTATTCTTAAAAATGAAGATGGATCATATTTAAATATAGATAGTCCAGAAGCATATAAAAGATTTAAAAAATGACTTCCTGTAGATTTATACATTGGTGGTCAAG
Organism: Mycoplasma sp. 613B; assembly: GCF_054343485.1. NCBI lineage: Bacteria > Bacillati > Mycoplasmatota > Mollicutes > Mycoplasmatales > Mycoplasmataceae > Mycoplasma > Mycoplasma sp. 613B. Next base: position 37,663 of record NZ_JBTGVH010000009.1, read on the forward strand.
AACATGCTGTAGGACATTTAATTTATTCTAGATTTTGACACAAATTCCTTTATGATATAGGGATTTTACCTAATGATGAACCTTTCTTTAAGGTTGTAAATCAAGGAATGATTTTAGGTACAGATGGGCAAAAAATGTCTAAAAGTAGAGGAAATGTTATAAACCCAGATGATATCGTAAACGAATATGGTGCAGATACTTTAAGAGTTTATGAAATGTTTATGGGACCATTAACTGATACAAAAGAATGAAGTACAGATGCAATCCAAGGTATAAGAAGATGATTAGATAGAGTTGAAGTTATTTTAGATAAATTCGCAAATAATGATTTAATTGATGCAAATTTTGATGATTCAGAGATGATTTCTTTATGACAGGAAACTATTAAAGAAGTTACAATCGCAATTGAAAATTTAAAATTCAATATTGCTATTAGTAAACTTATGGTTTTCATAAATGGTTTATATAAAACTGAAAAAATTTCCAACAAACAAATGTTAATTGATTTTTGTATAATGCTTTCTGTTTTAGCACCACATCTTTCAGAAGAATTGTTAAGCAGATTACAAGCAAATGAAATAAGCAAGCAATCATGACCAATTTTGCAAGAGAATTTAATTTTAAATAAGAAAATTAAATTACCGATTCAAATTAATGGAAAAGTTAGAGCAGTAATAGAAAAAGAAGAAACCGATACAGAAGATTCTCTTTTTACTAAAGCTTTAAGCGAACCTAATGTAATAAAAAATATTGATAATAAAGAAATTAAAAAGAAAATCTACATAAAAGATAAAATAATAATTTTTAATGTATAGTATTTTTATAAAAAAACACAGACATAAAGTTAATTAGTCTGTGTTTTAATAATTTCTTCAATTCTCTTGTTTATTTCATAAGGTTTTTCAAAGAATAAAGCATGGCCACAATTTTTTAATCCTATAAAATTTTTATTATAATCACTAGCTATTTTAGCAACAGAAAGAAAAGGAACAAACATATCTTTGGTTCCTACTATGAATTCATAATCTTTATTAACAGAGTAAAGATTTTTAATATCTTTTTGTAAATAAGAAGGATTAATAATTTGTTTTCTTACTAAATTATTGAAAACAGCGAATTTATTTTTAGTCACAGTTAAAAAGACATTTGCTATTTTTTCTAAATTCTTTTTGTAGTTATTTTTATTTTCATAAACTAAGTTATTTGAACTTTCGTATGCTTCTTCATAGTTTTTTGGCAACAGTCATTTATTAAGTCTTTCTTTTGATTGTTTCAAAGTTTCTTTAGCAATAGTACCTAAAATATTATAATTTATTGGAGCAGCAAGTAATGCTTTAGGAATTAAATTATTATTTAATAAGTGCAGAGCACTTGCTCCACCAAGAGAGTGACCAATTACTAAATTAAAGGAAATTCCCGTTTGTTTAACAAATTCCGCTGCAATTTCTTGATAATATTCAATGGTTATAGTTTCATTATTAGAACTCAATCCACAACCAGGAAAATCAAAAGCAACAACATCATAATTTCTATCTGTTATTTTGTAAACTTGTTGTGCAAAACTATGTGATGAATTAAAGCCATGAAGAAAAAGAACCTTTGGTTTTCCACTATTTTCTTCTATATAAAATATTTTTTCATTTTTTATTAGTATTTCTTTTTTTTGCATATAACTCCTATATCTTATTAAATTATTTTATCACATTTTATGTTTCGGATTTTAATAGATTTTATTTTTAAAATATATTATAATAAGGACAGATAATACAAGAAAATAATACTTATTGGTTTTCTAGAAAGGAAAAAAAGTGAAATTTAAAATAGTAAATAATCTATTATTAAGTTCTAGTGTTTGAATACCTGTGTTTTCAATTGTTTCTTGTCAAACTATTGAAAATAAACAAATCAATGAATTTAATAATGAAAATGAATTAGAAGAAAATGTATTTTTACTAAATTCTAACAAGATATGAAGTCCTTCAGACTTTGAAAAAAGAGAGAATGCATTTGAAATAAAAGATGGAGATTCCTTCAAAAAAGAATTACTATCTCAAATAAAAATTGAACAAGTAAAAAACAAAATAAATACAGAGTGAAATGATTTTATCAAAACATATTCAAAAATATTTAATTCAGAAACATTTAAAAAATATCATGTTGTTTACTACTCTAACTACTCTTCAGGTGAATCATTAGACACAATTAAAGTAACTTCTGAAAATCTTGATATTAATTTTATAACTTACAATATCAATACAAAAGCCGTTTATCCAAGACAATATATTATTTTTATAGAAAAAACTAAAATTCCTGTTATTAAAACTATTAATATTAATGAAATAAGAACAAGAAATAAATATTTAACTTACAAAAATAAATTACCATCAAAGCAACAAATAATTTATTTTAAATAAATAAAGCAAAAAAATTACTGCATAAAAAAATGCAGTTTAAACAGGGACATAAATTTGGGACACCAAATTTATGTTTTTATTTAAGGAGAA
>NZ_JBTGVH010000010.1:0-35394 GCF_054343485.1 Mycoplasma sp. 613B
AGTAAAAAAATTTTACCAGTGATATCACTGGTAAAATGTGTCCCAATAAATTGTCACACTTTACTTAGTTTTTAAACTAAGTTTTTTAAATTTAAATAATTTGTTTTAGTGCTTCTGAAAATTGTTCATATGCACCATAACCAACAATGTGAGAAACTAATTTTCCATCTTTATAAATAAAAGTTGTTGGAGTTCCTGAAACTCCCATTTCTCTTGCGAAGTTTCTATCTTGATCTACATCTACTTTATAAACTTCAATGTTCATTTTTTCTGCAACTTCTTTTAAAACAGGTGCCAACATTTTACATGGACCACATCAAGTAGCATGGAAATTTAATAGTTGCACTCCTTTTCCATTTTCAATACTTTGTGCTAATGTTTCTTTTGTAACATCTTTTACAAACATTTTTGTCTCCTTATTAATTTAAATATTTTCAAATAAATTGTAAAGGAAAATTAAGAAAAAAATACAAAAAAGTTGTTTTAAATGAAAAAAATGCGAAAAAATTAACTTTTTTAATTCAAAATAACAATTAAAAACTATTTTTAAACTAAAAATGGAAAAAAATAAGTAAAAATATTAAAATATTTTTTGATTTTTCTTAAAAAAAATTTATAATTTAATAGTTATTTATTAAGGACACAAATGAAAAAAGAAATTAAAAAAATTGCAATATTAACTTCTGGTGGTGATGCACCTGGGATGAATAATGCTGTTCGTGCAGTTGTTAAACATGCACTAGCAAATGAAATAGAACCTTTTTTAGTTTTTGAAGGTTATAAAGGATTATATGAAAAAAATATAGTTCCTGCTTCAAAATTTAATGTTGATGACTATGTTTCAAAAGGTGGAACATTTATTTTTTCAGCAAGATTCCCTGAATTTAAACAAGAAGAAACAAGAAAAATTGCTAAACAAAATTTAGAAGAATTAGGAATAGATGCACTTGTTGTTGTTGGTGGTGATGGTTCTTATATGGGAGCTCAATTACTACACGAACTTGGAATTAAAACCATTGGATTACCAGGCACAATTGATAACGATATTACATCAAGTGATTTCACAATCGGATATGATACTGCTTTAAACACAATAGTTGAAGCTGTAGATAAATTAAGAGATACTTCAAATTCACACAACAGATTTTTAATGTTAGAAGTAATGGGACACGGTGCTGGAGATTTAGCTTTATATTCTGGTCTAGCAACTGGTGCTGAAATTATTATTACAAACGAATTAACAATGACTAAAGAAGAAATTGCTAAAGTTGTTGAACACCAAATTAAAACAATGAAAAAAAGAAGTGTGATAGCTATAGTTAGCGAATTTATTTATCCTAATCTAAAAGAAATTGCAAGTTTTGTTCAAGAAAAAACAGGAATTTCTTCTAGAGCAATGGCTTTAGAACATGTGCAAAGAGGTGGAAATCCTTCAGCACAAGACAGAATCTTAGCTACTTTAATGGGAATGAAAGCTGTTGACTTACTTAAAAAAGGTGAATCTGGAGTTGCAATAGGTGTTAATAAAGGTGACATTGTTGCTACACCTATATTAGAAGCTTTACAAGCACCAAGAAAAAGTAATAAAGAAAAAACAATAAAATTCAATAAATTAAATCAATCATAATAGGAGAAAAAATGAGAAGAATTAGAAGAAAAGAAATGGCTGAAAGAAAAGCTAAAAGAGTAGAAAAAATTAGAAAAGAAGCTAAAAAAGCAGCAGCAAAAGCTGCACAAACAAAATAATAAAGAATTTGAGTTTAAACTCAAATTTTTATTTTAAAAAAATCAGTAATTTAATACTGATTTCTTTCTCTAATGTGTAATGTTTCTTGCTCAGTTAGTTTTAAAATAAAACAACTCATAAATAAATAATTTTACTAAGTCCGAAGTGAATAAAATAAAGTAATAAAAGGCAAATTGATAATTTAAACTTAAATTAAAATTCGGTATAAAAACAAAAACTATTAAAGTTAATCACAATATTTGACCAATTCCTGAACCAAATTGTAATATAGAAGTTAAATTATTTTTTCCTCCCGCTTCCATAGTTCTAACACTAGAACTAAAAATTATTCATATAGGATTAAATATAGCAATTGAAATTGATGTTAGTTGTATTTCTTTTAAATAATATGCTGAAGCTAACTCTTTTTGTTTATCAATTATATTTTGTGATACCCCTATTTGTTTTAATTGCTCTTCTAAACCAGTCTCAACACCAGAAGAAAAGAACTTCATAAAAGGAATAAATATAATTAAAATCGCAAATATACATGATAAACCTAATGCAATTACAAAATGAAATCCCTTTAATTCTTTAGCATTTTTCTTTGCTTCTTCAGTTTCATTGTTTCCTAATTTTTTTCCAACAAACAACGTGACATTAGCACCTATAATCCCAAAAGTCGATGTAAAGATATTGGTTAATGATGTTGTTATTCCTAAAATAGCTGCAGCACCAAGTCCTCAGTACTCCTTATATTCTCCATAACCCAATGAACCAACTTTATAACCTGCTGCTCATAAAAAAGTTCTTATGGAAATAAAAACAAAGCTAGATGAAGATAAAAGAAAACTTGGTATTCTTTTTAAAAATAATATTCATATTTTTTTGCTAATCTTAAATATTTTTAAAGGATTTACAAGTGTTTTTTTACTTTTGAGTCCCATAAAAACTAAACTTACAGCTAAACTCACAATACCTGAACAAACAGTTGCTCATGCAGAACCAACAACTCCAAATTTTGGTATTAATGTTAAATTTAAAATTATATTTGTTAATAAACTAGTTAATGATATATATAATGAAATTCCACCATTACCTGTTTCTCTTAATAAAGAAATAGTAGTAAAAGAAATAGACATTAAAATTCAAGATATAACAATTATTTTTATATAATCTGTTGCTTGTTTTACAATATCTAAATAAGTTTGACTATGCTCTCCATTGACTATATTATTATCTTTTGCAATCGTCTTTATAAAAAATTCTGGAGATATTAAAATCATAATTGAAAATATAAGTCCAAAAGCAAAAGAAATTAAATATCTTGTTCTCAAAACTTCTTTTGTTTCTTTTGATTTTTTGGCGCCCCAAAATTGACCAAATAAAGGCATTCCAATTGCATTGTAACTTATTAAAATTCCACCAATAATTCCGGTGAATGCGTTTGCAAAATTTAATGCTGAAACACCACCTGAAATTCCTGTAACCATAAAATTATCAATAAAACCATTTAAAGATACTAAAAAACCGGACAATACTACAGGTATTGCGATTTTTGAATATAATTTTCAACGTTCTTTTGTAGAAGGGAAAAACGATAAAATGAAGGATAAAAATTTATTTCTCGTCGTTATCATTATTTTCTATTTTTCGAGTAATTTTTAATAATTTCAATAACTTTTTCTTCCACTTGCTCTTCATTTAAACCGTTGGTGTCTACTACAACATAATTTAAGTTAAATTCTTTACATAATTTTTCAAAATAAGGTTTGTAATTTCTGTGTAAAACTTCAAAATATTCTTTATTTTTTTCTCAATTGTCTGTTTCTACAGCTCTTTCTCTCTTGAAAAATCTTTCTTTAAATGTTTCAAAAGAAATATCTAAAAAAATTGCAAGATCAGGAAATTCTTCTGGTGTAATCAATTCTCTAAAAGCTAGTTCATATGCTCTCATATATTTAGGTTCTTTTTTTGCTAAATTTATTTGAGCAAAGATGTGATGTTCAATTGAAAATCTATCTAAGAAAAAAAATCCTTTTTCTTTGTTTTTTAGATTTCTTTCTTTAAATTTATTTAGTCTATCTGCAAAAATTGATGAATGGTTTTCAATAATGTATGTTTGAAAACCAATTGTCAAATTTTCTCTTTGTTCATATAATCACTTTAAAAATGTGTTGAAAACTTCGTCGTTTTCATTAAATTCTAATAACATTTCTGAATTTGGAAATTTTTTTACTAAAGATGATGTTAGTGTACTTTTTCCACTACTAATCATTCCGCTAATACCTATAACCATTTTATTTACTCCTTGTTTTTTTGTGTGTAATTTAATAATAAACATTTTTTTAAAAAAACAAAATAAAAAAAGCAATAATTTCAAAAAAACATTTTATAGAAATCTTTTTTTTATTTTTTGAAAATTTTTTTTATTTTTTTTGAAAAAAATATAAAATATTAACGTAAATAGCACATAGGAATAATATGAAAAAAAACGATAATACTTTTATTAAAAAAATTAAAAAACTTGAAAATGAATTAATTAACACTGGTGATAATAATCCTAAGAATTTTATTGATGTTTGTAAAAAGAAACCTTTTTCAATCTTTATGATGTTGGTTTCTTCTTTTCTTTTTACTTTTTCAATAGTAATTGTACTTGCAAAAGCTAAAACAATTCCTTCTGGATTAACAGCTATCCCAACTCTTATTACATATATTTTTAGTGAAACAAAACATTATTTTTCTTTACTTTACTTAGCACTAAACTTACCGCTAATCATTTTATTTTGAAAACATTTAAAAAGAAGTTTTATGTATTTAACGATAATTTGAATGATTTTTCAAAACTTATGAAATTTATTTTTTAATATAACAGTAGTTCATGACTTTTTAAGTAACCATATAACTGTTGAATCTGATAATTGAGATGTAGTAAAAGCACTAGAATTAAACACAGATTTATGACCTATTCTATATTATACCTTTTTAGGTTCTGTACTAATAGGAGTTTCAATTGGTCTTGCTTGAAAATTTGGTGGTTCAAGTGGAGGGACAGATTTTATTTCTTATTACTATTCAACTAAAAAAAGAAAACCAATTGGAAAAATATTATTTTCTATTTCTATTAGTATAGCTTTTGTTTCATTAGTACTTTTTGGAACACTTGGTTATTTTAATATTGGAGAAGGAAAAATACATAAAATTTTAGGAATTCAAGTTGTTTCCACTATTATGTATATATTCCTAACATCAATGATAGTAAACTTAATTTATCCAAAATACAAAAAAGTGGAATTAACTTTTCACACTTCTGAGCCTGAAAAAATTCTTGCTCATTTAAAAGTTATGAAATATTGACATTCCTATAATTTATGAGAAGGGATTTCTGGATATACAGGAAAACCAACATATAAAATCAAAACTATTGCATTATATTTAGAAGTAAAATACATTGTAAATGAATTAAAAAATGTTGATCCAAGCATTTGAATCTCTATCAAACCTGTTTTAGAAACAAGTGGTTTATTTGACACCTCAAGAATAGAATAATTTTTAAATTATTTTATTCTTTTTTTTACAGATTTTAATAAAATTATTTTATGGCAATAGCAATAATAGCAGAATATAATCCATTTCACAACGGACACAAATATCAACTAGAATATGTTAAGAAAAATTTCCCGAGTGACAAAATATACATCATACTTTCTGGAAAATATGTGCAAAGAGGGGAAATGGCAGTAGCTTCTTTTGAAAAAAGAAAAGAACAAGCACTTAAATATGGTGCTGATTTTGTTGTCGAATTACCCTTTGAATATGCAACTCAAGCAGCCCATATTTTTGCAAATGGTGCTTTAAAAATCATTAATGATTTAAAAATTGATAAACTTATTTTTGGAAGTGAATCAAATAATGTTGATAATTTATACAAAATTGCTGAAACTATTTATTATAATGAAGAAATTTATAATAAACTAGTTAAAAAATACTTAAAAGAAGGGTTTTCCTTTCCAAATTCAAGTGCAAAAGCCTTACAAACTTTAACTGGTGAAGAAATAAGATTACCTAACGATATTTTAGGATTAGAGTATGTTAAATCAATTGTCTTCAATAATTATCCAATTCAAGCCTTTTGTATGCAAAGAACAGTTGATTTTCACTCAGAAACCACTTTTAACGAATTTGCTTCAGCAAGTTTGATAAGGAAAATGATTTTTGAAAAACAAGATATTTCTAAATATACACCTATGAAATTTGATAAAATTCCTGATAGGATAGAAAATTATTATTCTAAATTTCAAGATATTGTAAGAAATACCCCTGCAGAAATTTTGAAATTAAATCCAATGATTAGTGAAGGAATGGAAAATTTATTTAAAAAGCATATAGAAGAAAAAACTTATGATGAATTTGTAAATAAATGTAATTCCAGAAGATATACAAGTAGCAGAATCAAAAGGGTAATGCTTTATATTCTACTTGAAAAACATAAAAAAGGAGATGAAAATGAGAACAAAAGATAAAATTTTAATTGTTTTTTTAACAATAATAACTTTGGGTTTTATTTGGATTTATTGAAAAAATAAATCCAAAAACAAAACAGAAAATCAATTATCAAAAAGTTATAAAACAAGCATAAATGTTGCTTTATTAATTGAACTTCTTGGTAAAAAAGAAAACATTAATAAAATAGAAAATAGTCATAAAAAAATTAAAATTTATTTAAATAACACTAAATTAGTTAAAGCTGAAGAAATACAAAAATTAAAAGGAATTTCGGGTGTTTTAGTTTCTAGTACTTATGTTAATTTAATAGTAGGAAACGTTGCTGAATACCTAAAAACAGAAATTGAAAATATAATGAAGTAAAAGGAAAAATATGAATATCAACTTTGATGTAATAAAGAAAAATAAAGAAAATTATAAAAGAATTTTAGACAACTTATTTGATGTAGATAGATTTGATACATCGCTTTTTGTTAACATAAATGATCATGATTTTATGGATGTATTCAAGTTGTTTGATCAAAAACAATTTGAAAAAATCTATACACAAGCAAATTTTAGAGTTGCCTTAACTGAAAACAACTTAAAAAAAATAGTAAATGAAATAAAAGACGCTTCTTCTGTTGAAGAAGTTGAATCTATTTTTATAAAAAATAATGATATTTTAAGTGCAGAAACAAAAGTTAAATTAGAAAAAGATTTTGATAAAGAAAATAAAGCACTGCAATCCGAATTAAAAGAAAAAATACAGAAAAATAGTTATAAATGAAAGAAATTTTTAACCAAAGCAAGAAGTTTAAATAGTGAAAGAAATATTTGACCAATGCAGATAGGAATGCTTTTTGTTTCTGTTGAAATTGAAAAAAGAAAAATATTTGCTCCTTTATTTTTTAAAGAAGTTAATATTGATATTTCTAATTCACAAGCTTTTTTATTTTCTGATGGAGAAATTAAAATTAATGAAAAATTAATTTGAGTTTTAGAAAAAGGAAATTATTTACTAGGAGTGGATATTGATGTTTCTAGATTATCTATTGAAGAATTGGAAAAAGTTATAAAAACTAATTGATCAAATTTCAATATTAAAACTTTTAAAAATAATATTTCCAAAGTTAATGTGGATTTAATTGATAATAATTTACATTTTCACCCTGGTATGGTTTTAGGAATTTTTAATTCATTCGGAAGTCACCAAAGAAAAATAATGGAAAAAATTATTGAAAATGATGAATTAGATGAAATTTTAGATGTTGACTTTAATAAAAATAATTACAAAAACAAAGTTAATAAAATAATCTTTAATAAAGTTTTTAACTTTGTAAAAATAAATAAAACTAATTATTCTCAAGATAAAGCAACAGTATCAGCTCTTTCTCAAAATACCATAATTTGAGGTCCTCCAGGTACTGGAAAATCACAAACTATTTCTAATATTATTGCTAATATTATTATTTTTGATAAAAAAGGTCTTGTTGTTTCTCAGAAAAAAGCTGCTTTAGATGTTTTAAAAGATAGAATGAATAAGTTATCAATTTTTTGCTTATTTATTTTAAATGATAATTCTATGAATAAAGCAACATTCTATGAACCTATAGAAAAATTAATTAATATATTAGAAAATTTTGAAAATAAATCCAATATTGAATCATTGAAAATTATTTATGATGATGAAAAAGAATATATAGATTTATTTAATAAATTTGCTAATAATGAAAATCTTGAACAAAAAATTGAAAATTATTCTTTTATAAAGAAAAATGTGGCATCTTTATCTCCAAATACAATTGAATCTTTATATAAAATTAGTAAAAATATTAGTATTAATACAGATGATTTTAAAGAAAATATTAAAAAATTAAAGTGAGCTATTTTAGATGCAAAATCAGGAAAGAAAAACAATTTCTTTCAAAAAATTTTTAAAAAATTAACTGATGAAGATAAACAAGATATTGAAATTATTAAAAAAGAAATTCATAATTTTAATGGGAATTTAAAAGAAATAACCGATAAATTAAGTTCTTTAACTCCACAAGAATTGAGTGACATTAATAGTTTCTATGAATTTGTTTTTGAAAGCTCAAAACAAGATATTTCCAATGAAGAACAACTTGTAAACTTTACCTTTTATAGATTATTTAAAAAACTAGAAAAAATTAATCAAAATAAGGAGATGAAAAAACTTTATTCAAAATTTGTTCTTGCAGTTAGAACAAAACATAGAGATCCTTATAAATTTGTTCTTGAACACCACCAAATTATTAAAGAATTATATCCTATTATTATTTCTTCAGTAGATACAGAACTAAGTAAGTGAGATAAAAATGAATTTGACTATGTTATCCTTGATGAATCATCACAAATCTTTATTGAAAAAGCATTTCCAATACTATATTTAGCAAAAATCAAAATTTTTGCTGGTGATGACAAACAAATGCAACCTACAAGTTGATTTTCAACACGAAGCAATGTAGAAGATGCTGAATTAGGAAACATTGAATCCATCTTAAATTATGCAGTTTTTAAAGGTGTTTATAGTATTTTACTAGATAAAAATTATCGTTCCAATTATGCTTCATTAATGACTTTTTCATCAAAACATTTCTATAATTCAGAACTTGATGTAATAGATAAATTTAATACAAAAAATCATAACTCCATTGAAGTTATTCAAACAGATGGTGTATGAGAAAATAAAATCAATAAAAAAGAAGCAGAAATTGCAATTGAACAAACAAAAGAAAACCTAAACAAGTATAAGAAAATTATTCTTTTAACCTTTAATAGTTCCCAAAGAGAATATATTGAAAATCAAATTTTAAACAATCATCCAGAATTAGAAGAAGCTCTAATTAGTGAAAAAGTTTTATTGAAAAACATAGAAAACATTCAAGGGGATGAAGCCGATTTATTAATAATTTCTGTTGTTTATGATAAAACTACCGCATTACATACTACTTATGTTTCCCGTTCAGGTGGAAAAAACGCTTTAAATGTTGCTGTTTCAAGAGCAAAAGATAAAATAATTGTAATTAAATCTCTAAAAGCAGAAGAAATTGAAAATACTAATCAAAATGAAGATATTGCTTTATTTAAAAAGTGATTATTATTTTTAGAATTAACAAATGAACAAAGAACCAACTATTTAAACTTAGAACTTAAAGATGAAGATGAAAGTAATAATAATAAAGTCCAAATCCATAATAAATTAAAAGAAGAAATTTATGATACTTTTGAATCTGATTCCTTTTTTGAAACTCAAAAATTATATGTAAAAAAAGATTTTTCTATTGGTAGTCAAAATATTGATTTAGCAATTACTAATGAAAAAAATAAAATATTAGTAGCATTTACGATCGATGATTATAGTAGCTATAATTCATATGAAAACTATATAATCAATAAAGATAAAAATAATTTTTTAAAAGCTAAAAATTACAAAATAATCGAAATAAAAAAAATAGATTGATTAATTAATAAAGAAACAATTATTAACAATATAAAAGAAATGATTTCTAGAGATGATAACTAAAATATTTTTTTATAATCAAAAAGGTGAAGGTGTTGGTTTATGAAATCAAAAACCTGTATATTTACCTTTTACAATTTTAAATGAAACTGTGGAATTTACCTTTATAAAAGAAGAAAAAAATTATTATATAGGTAAGGTTACAAAAATAATAATAGCAGATAAAAATAGAAATCTTGAAATCCCTAAAAATGCAGATTTTATAGGTGGATATGAATTAATGCATATGAATAAAGAAGCAGAAAAAGAATACAAAATTTATAATTTAATTTCTGTATTTAAACAAATTGCAAAAATAGATTTAAATCAATATAAAATTAATTATTTTCAAGGAACAAAAGAGTTAAGATATCGAAATAAAATCACTTTATTTGATGGTGGATTAAAAAAGAAAAATTCAAATGAAATTTTCTATTTAGACGATTTCTTATTAACAGATATAAAACCATTTAGTAAACAAAAAGGGAAAATTATTATAAGAAAACTTGAAACACAAATTGAAGGACATAAAAAAGACAATATCTTTACATTTGATAATTTTCAAAACCTTCGTTTTAAGGTTTCTATTGGTTCTTTTTACCAAGTAAATAAAGAAGTTGCTCTTGAAGCTTATTCCAGAATTAAAAATTTTATAGATCAAGATGCTAAAGTGATAGATTTATATTCAGGAATTGGTTCAATTGCTTGTTTTATAAGTGACAAAGTTAAAACTATTGAAGCGGTTGAAATAAACAAAAATTCATATAAAGATATGTTATACAATATCGACTTAAATAAAATAAATAATATTATTCCTTTCAATCAAGATGTTTATAAATATTTAAAAAATTTAAACTCTTTAGAAGGAAAAACTATAATAGTAGATCCTGATCGTACTGGTTTAAAGAAAGAAGTAATAAATGAATTACAAAGGTTATTACCTGATAAAATCATTTATTTATCTTGTAACATTTCAACACAAGCATATGACATTTCTCTTCTAAAAGAAAACTATAAAATTGAATATATTGAAATTTTTAATATGTTTTGTAAAACTTTTCACATTGAAAATTTAATAGTTTTAACCAAAAAATAAAATATGTTATAACAAAAACTCCATCTTATTTTAAGTGGAGTTTTTTGTTTATGAATTTCAACATAAATCCATTCTTTAATTAATGATTTATAGGATTAAAAAGTAATATTTATATTCTCAAATTTTTAACTTGGGTTATTTTGTTGTTTTTCGTTTTCTAATCGTGCTTCTTCTAATGCTTGTTCTTTAAGTGCATTTATTTTTGCAATAGTATTTGTTTCCTTGCTTCTTAAAGCTTCTAAATAGTATTGTCTTCTTTTGAAAATTACATGTTCTACTTCATATATAGCATCACTTCTTTTGCTTTCAACATAAGAAATAGCATGTTTTATTATGTGATCTTCTACATACTCTTGAAAATTTGCACCTCTTGTGTCTTTACTATCGAGAATTTCATTGGCTTTTGCTATTTCATAGTCATCTCCTTCTAGTATAAGAATTGTTTCTCTTGCTTTTTGTATAAGATCTTCAATAATTTTATTTACTTTATCTGATATTGTTTTTAGTTCATCAAAAGTAGTTGCTGAATTTACAGTGTTAGAAAATTGATTTTTAGCTTCACTTCCTTCTCTTAAATTCTTATAAATTAAATGTAAAAGTTTAGGTTTATAAGATTTTATTAATCTATCTTTTTGTTTCTCTCTAGTTTCTGTTGCTTCATTTTTAATTTCTTCTAATTTAGTTACATTAGGTGCTAAAGAAAGTTTATTAATTAACTCTTCTTTTTTAGCTTTGAACTCAGAATTCTCTTCTACTTCACTACCTTCTATACTATCAATAACTTCTCTAACTTCCTGTACTTTTTCGTTAAATTTGACATTTGATTCATTTATGATTTTTTTCAACTCTGCTTGATTTTATTTATTAGTTTCAATTTGTTGGTTCAAAAAATCATACTCACTATGTCCTACTAGTTTAATAATAGATATTCTCGCTTCATTTAATGAAGTTGCAAGTGAATTTTGTGCAGTTTCTTTAGCTTCAGTAATCTCTTTCAAAGTTGAATTATAATTATTAACAATATTTAATAAATTAGTTTTTTCTTCTCCTTCTGCTAACTTATTAATTTCATTTTTTGCAATTATACGAGCCTGTTCTTTTTCCTGTTCATTTATTGCTTTGGATTTAATAACTTTAACTTCATCAATAGTATTTGCAGATATTAACTCATTTGTTAACTCTTCTTTTTTTGTTTCATTAGTTAACTTAGGAATTTCTGCTTCTGCTTCTTTTTTAGCATTTGCTAATTCTTTTGCTAGTTGCTTTTCAATTTCTTGTTTTACTTTGTTTAAATCTTGAAAAGTTGTTGTTGAATCAACTTTTGATTTAAGATTTGTTTTAATATCGTTGTCTTGAATTTTATCTGCTTGAAGATGATTCTTTCTTTTCTCTTCATTTAATTCTTCTTGTTGTTTTGCAATAGCTTTATCTATTACTGCTTGAACTAATTCAACTGTATTAGCAGAATCTAATTCAGTATTTAAAGGATCTTTATTTTCTTGTTTAGTTAATTTAGATATTTCAGTACGAGCATCAACTTTCTTTCTATCTACTTCAGTAGTGTATTGTTCTTTTTCTTTTTCTCTTACTGCTTTGTCTTTAATTACATTAGCAGCATCAGTAGTTGTTGCTACTTCTAATTCTGTTCTTAACTCTTGTTTTTTAGATTCATCAGTTAGTTTAGAAATTTCAGTTTCTGCTGCTTGTTTTGCTGCCGCTAGTTCTTTAGCAAGTTGATCTTCAATTGCATTTTTAATTTTTTGGATTATTTCTTCAACTTTTGCTTTATCTTCATCATTTATAGAATTAAGTTCATTAGCAAATTTTATTCTTTCATCAGAAGATTCAAGTTTATCAATTAATAAATGTGCTTCAAGTAATACTTGTGCAAATTCTTTAATTTTAAAGATTTCTTCAGGAGAATTAGTACTTTCTAATTTTTGATTTAAAAAAGGTTTTTGTGCTTCTTTTTCTAATGAATTAACTGCAGCTTGTGCTTCTGCTTTTAATGCTTTAGTAATTCTATCTTTAATTGCTTCTAACTGAGCACTTGTAGTAGCATCATTAATTTCAGCAGTGAATTTATCTTTAATTTCTTGATTTGAAAGTTTATCTTTTAAAGCATTTGCTTTATTTTTTTGCTCGTTTAATTGAGTTGTTAAATCATTTGCAATCTCATCTTTAATTGCATTGATTTCTTCAATTGTAGTTGCTGCATCAATTTTTTGTTTAAAATTGGATTTCTTATTTTCATCAAGTAGTTTATCTGCTTCTAAATTAGCTTCAACTTTTGCTTTTGTATAATCACTTTGATTATTATTTCTACTATTTCAAAAAACAGTTGCAGTTGTTCCTATTGATGTTGAAAGAGCTGTTAATGCTAGTACACTTATTAGAATTTTTGCATTTGGTTTTGCCATAATTATCTCTCTTTTTATTAGTTTATTTTTAAATAATATTCTTTAAAATATGGTTATAAAATTATCTTTGAACTGCAAGTATAATTACTACTACAAGTAAAATTATGTATGCGATTCAGTAAATAATTGTTGTTCAAACTGCCCTTCTTGTTCAACCACTTTTTAAAGCAGAATTTTGATCAAATTTTTCAACTTTTTGAACTACATTGTTTTGAAATACTAAAAAGTGTGATTTATTCAAACTATAGTTTTCAATAACACCATATTTATAATTCTTTTCTTCCACAAATCCTATGTGTTTATTTTCATAGTTAATGAATGAAAGTTCATGTGATAATTTATTTTTTTTGTAATAAATTGCATTTTCATCTGAATAAAATAATTCTTCTGAAATTTTAATTTTTTCAAGCAATTTATCACTTGATTCTTTAGTTGCTTTTTTAACTAAAAGCAAGAGTTTTTGTGAATAGTCATCTTTAAATGTTTGATCTAAAGAATCTAATGCATTTGTAACTAAATCAAGTTCTTTTTTAATTTCATTGTAATCTTGTGTTGAAGTTATCATTGTTTCATCATAAGAAGAAGCAATTTTTTCTAATTTATGAGAATAAATTGCTAATGCTTCAAGTTGTTTAGAAGATTCTAAATTATAGAAGTTGGAATATTTTGTTGGTTCTTTTTTATTTTCGTTGATATAAACTTCTTTAACTACTTCATTTACAACTTCTTTTTCAATATAAACTGGAACCTCTTTAACAACTTCCTTAACTACTTCTTTTTCGATGTAGACAGGAACTTCTTTAACTACTTCCTTGACTACTTCTTTTTCTACAAATACAGGTTTTTCCTTTTCAACAATAACTTTTTCTGGTTCTTTATCAATAGATTCAAGAATTTTTTTCTTTAAGTTTTCAATTTCTTTTCTTAAAGTTTCTTTATCAGAATTACTATCTCTAAGTTTTTCCATTAAAACAGCAATTTCTTTTGCATATGATCCATTTGAACTTTTAAATAATTCTTCAAGATCAGTCATTTGTCTGTTTAATCTTTCTATTTCTCTATCTTTACTTGAAACTTTTCTTTCTGGAATATAGTCATCATTAGCAGGGAAGTATTTTTTATGATCTGCAAGAACTTTGTAATCTGCAATTTCTTTTAAAAATTGATCCGCTAGTTCTTGATTTCTTAATCTTGAATTTGTAAAGATATAAAATTCTTCCATTGCTTCATCATATTTGATATCTCCATCAAATTTTTCTGTATTTAGTTCAAATTCGAAACCATCTAGTGTTTTATCCATAATTAACAATCCACCAAAGATTCTTTTTTCAGTTTGGAATCAAATAGCGCTTTCATATCCTATTGCTAAAAATCAGTTCATAGCTTCTTTTCTTGTTTTAAATAAAGCTAGTCCTTGTTTTAATTTTGGGTGTTTTAATACTCAAGGGTATGTTTTTGAAAATTTTTTATCAAAATCTCTGTTATATTGGCATAATAAACGTTTCATAATTTTCCTTTTATTTTTGTTTTATTTTCTTTTTGAATAAAATATAATATTTCATCTAATTTATACTTTTATATTAAATATTTTTAAACTTTATTTAAATTAGTTATTACTTATATTAATCTTGAATTATGTAAATAATTTTTAAAAAATTAATTCTTCTTAAGTAACGAAAAACAACTTTAAAATTTCTTTTAAAATCGTTTTTTATAAAATTAAAGACAAGAATAATAAAAAAATTAATAAGAAAATTCTATATATATATATATATATATATTATAGATATTAAATTTTTGGTTTAATAATTCCTTATATTTTTGTGTTTTCATAACTTATAATATTATACATTAAAAAAGCAAAATATGGGATTTTTACCGTGTAAACAGAAATATTTGAACTAATATTCATTAAAACTAAAGGTTTAGTTTTAATTTTAAATAATTAGATTTTAAAATTTTCAAAATTTCTGTTTGCTTTATTGCATTAAATAATTAAATTTAAATTTACTAAATTAAAAAAAGACATAAACTAGAATATCTACATTTATGTCTCTATTAAAATATATTTATTTAATTAAATAATTTAAGTAATTCTTCTAAATTAAGTTCTGCAGTTGATGAAACTATTTTATCTGCAATACTTCAATTTTCTTTTTCATTATGTGTGATAGCTACTGTATGAATATTAGCATCTTTTAAACCTTGAACACCAGCAATTGCATCTTCAAAACCAATTGTTTCTTCTGGTTTTAAATTAATCCCTTGTGCAGCTTTTATAAAAATTTCTGGATCTGGTTTTCCTTTAGAAACTGTTGCAGGATCAACGATGAAATCAAAATAATCAAATAATCCAATTTTTCTTAAAATTAATGGAGCATTATAAGAACTTGAAGCAATTGCTAATTTTAATCCTTTTTCTTTTGCTGCGTTTAAAAATTCTTTAATGTTAACTAAAATATCTTTTTGATCGATATCTGTTTCTAATAATTTTTTGTAATATTCATTTTTGTTATTAGCTATTGTTACTATTTCTTGTTCACTTAATGAAACATTAAAAAGTTTTAAAATAGCATTTAAAGTATCAATTCTGTTTAATCCTTTTAAAGAACTATTTTGTTCTTCTGTGTAATTTAAACCAATTTTAGCTACTTCATTTTTTCAAGCTTTATAGTGTAATGAAGCGGTTTCTGTTATAACTCCATCTAAGTCAAAAATTAAACCTTTTATCATTTTTCAATAACCTCAAATTTTTGTTTTTTATTAGATATAATTACTGGTTTTTCATTTACATAAACTTCAAGATCACTACCTGAAAGTTTTTCAATTATAAAGTCTTTTCTATTAACAGTTACTTTTAATTTAGTATTTTTTACTAATATTGAATAAGTTAATTTTGTTCATTGTTTAGGTAAAATCGGAGCAATAAATACTTTTTTATCTAAAAACCTAAATCCTCCATATCCATAAACAATACTTTGTCAAATTGCGGCTAATGAACCTGCATGCACTCCTGCATCTGCAGAATGAAAATTAGTTCCCATATCAATATTTAAAGAATATTTAAATAATTTATACGCAATGTTCATTTTTCTTAAATCTACAGCTTTAATTGCATAAGTTGTAGGACTTAAAGATGAATCGTGAGTTGTAATAGGTTCATAATAATCAAAGTTTGCTGCAGCTACTTCTTTAGAAAATAGTTCACCTAAAACAAATGTAGAAAGAACAACATCTGCTTGTTTTACAAGTTGAGAACTTAATCTCTTGTGTCCTTCAGTGGTATTAAATAATTTTTTACCTGCATCACCTAATAATTGGAAAGGAGTAACATCAATTAAAGGAAGATTTTTGAACTCATCATTTTCTCATATGATGTTGTTTTCATTTGGTAATTGTTGTACTAAATTATCTCTAACATCTTTCATTAATTCCAAGTCTCATTGATAAGGTAATTTAGCTGCAATTTTATCTAAAATTGCCTGATTTTCCTTTGTATTTGATAATTCTTCTATATAGAAAATAGCTAATTCTAAGTTTCTTTTAGCAATTAAGTTAATAAAGTTATTGTTTGTTATGTTACCTTTATATTCATTTGGGCCCATTACATTACTAATATGATATTCTTTGCCTTTTTTCTCAACTCTAGAAGTTCAGAAAATAGCTGTATCAATAATCATTTCATAACCCATTTGTACCATAAATTCTTTATCATTGGTTACTTGGAAGTATTGATCTACAGCAAAAGCAATGTCACCAGGAACGTGAATTTCTTGTTCTCTAGATGCAATTGGAACTTGTTTTCCTGTAACTACATCAGGTTGTCCTCAATAAGGTGTCATTTCTCCATCTGTTGGTCAAGCCATTTCTCAAGGATATTGAGCACCAATCATATTTTTTTCTGCAGCTTTTCTTCTTGCTCCTTCAATTCCTTTGTAACGGTATTCTAAAAGGTTTCTTGCAACTTCTGGTTTAGTAAATAGATAGTTCGGAACAATGAAAAATTCAGTATCTCAATAACAATGTCCTTGATATCCTTCTCCTGTTAATCCTTTTGCTCCTACTGACATATTTGAAGAATGTGTAGGAACAAAAGAATTCATATGATAAATTCCAAATTTTAGTGCTAATGTATCATATTCAGCATCTTTTTCACCTTCAATTTGAACATCAAATTGTTTATAAATTTCATCATAAGCTTTCTTATTTTCTTTTACTAAATTCGAAAATTTTAGTGTTTCTAATAAAATACTTAAATTTTTAGCATTTTCTTCAACTTCATCAAAACTCAATATCAGATCTTTATCAACAGAAGTAGAAACTGACATTATTTTTTCTAATCTAAAGTTTTTTTCTGTAGAAATGGTTGTTTTAATTTCGTATCCCACTTGTCTACGAGACATTTTTAAAACATAATCATCATTTCCGCTTTCTAATAATTTTCCATTTAAGTAAGCTTTTACTTTCATATTATGAATCACTCATCTTTGTGATTCATTTGTTTGTTCTTGATATTGTAAAAGTGAAGGAGCAATTAAGATTTTTTTACCTTCATCAAAATGTTGAATTCCATGGTTTGTTGTTTGACCATTAATTAAAGGTAAAATTTTAATTTTTGAAGGTTCTCCACTTATTTGATTAATTTCTATTTCTTGAGCATAAATGTTTTTATTTATTTGTGAAACAACACGCTTAAAAGTTAAAACAAATTTTTTGGATTTTTTAGAAAATTTAATTTCTCTAAAAAGTAATCCGTTTTTTAAATCTAAAGACTTTGTATACTCCATTTTTTTATCGATCATAAAAATTTCATCATCAATATAAATAGAAGTTTGAATTAAGTCAGCTAAGTTAGCAATTTCAGAAACTTCTGTTTTGTCTCCTTGATTAAAAATTCCGTTTACAAAGAAATCTTCTTTGTTAAACACACTTCTTTCTTCATCAACTGCTCTTATTCCTAAATAACCATTACCTTGTGAAAAAATAGACTCTGTTTTTTTAGTTACAAGTGGATCGAAACCTGTTTGACTAATAATAAAATTTTTTGTATCATAAAATAATTTAGCCATTTTATTTTTCTAAGAACATAATAGACTCATACGGTCTTAAAGTATTCTTAATTCCTTTCTTATCTGTATATGAACTAATTAAAATTTCTTTATTTAAAATATTTTTAATATTTATATCTAATTCTTTTTTAGTTAAATTTATCAATGAAATAATTTTGTTATTAAAATCATCAAATCTTTCAATTTGAATAACACCATTAGCTAATAATTTCATTTTTGAATTTCCGCTAATTAAAATTTCTTTATATTTTTTTCTTAATTGAATAATTGATTTATAAAAATTTAAAATTGAATCACTTCTTTGTTCTTGTTCAGCAACAGAAGATTCTCTATAATAACCTGATTTTTTAATTCAAGTTTTAGTTCCTTTATTAAATCCAAAGTTTTCAGTTTTATCTCAAACCATCGGTACTCTTGAATTATCTCTACTGTTTATATTGTGAAATCTTGTCATTTCTTGTTCTGTATATAATTTTTGTTCATCAACAAAAATTCTGTAAGCATTTAAAGCATCTACATCTCTGAATTCATGTCTGCAATTAAAAACAGGATTTTTTAGTCCAATTTCTTCTCCATATAAAATTGTTTGGATTCCCTTTAAAGAGAATTGGTAAAGAGCAAATGATTTTGCTGATTCTTTTCAATAAAGATTTTCATCACCTCATCTTGAAATAGATCTAGCTGTATCATGTGATGAACTAAAGTTAGTAATCATATAATTTTTGATTTCAGAATTGTTTTGATATTCAAGAATTGAAGAATTTGCAAAATCATTAGTATTTCAATTTGCATCATAACCATTTCTTCCTGTTTGTTTTCCTCAACCAATTCATCATGAACCAAAATTATAGAAGTTATCTGCTATTTTTTCTTTACCTTTTCCGTATTTTAATGCTGTATCTGGTTGAATTCCAGATGCTTCACCAATAAAGAAAACATCATTTTTTGTTTCATAAATTTTGTTTAAAAATTTTTGTAAATATTGAACCATTTTTGAACCAAATGAATGTTTAAATTTACCCTTATTTATTTCTTTATGAACATGTTGAATAGCGTCTAATCTAAATCCCCTTACCCCTAATTTATATCAAAAATCAATAACATCTACCATAGCATTAATAGTAAATTCTGATTCTCAATTTAAATCTACTTGTTCTTTAGCAAATAAATGGAAATAATATTTATTTAAAGAAGGTACATATTGTCATGCACTACCACCAAAAATTGATTCTTCTTTTCCTGGTTTATCTGTTCAAATGTAATAATTGTGTTCTTGGTTTTTCTCTGATTCAATAGCTTTTAAAAATCATTGATGTTTGTTTGAAGTGTGGTTTAAAACAATATCCATAATTATTTCAATGTTTTTTTCTTTTGCTTTAGAAACCAATTCTTTAAAATCTTCCATTGTTCCAAAAACTGATCATATTTTTTTGTAATCCAAAACATCATAACCTGCATCTGCAAACTCTGTGTCATAAATTGGACAAAGTCAAATTGCATCTACTCCAAGTTCTGATAAATAATCTAGTTTAGAAACAATTCCTTTTAAATCACCGTTTCCGTCATTGTTTGAATCTTTAAAAGATCTTGGGAAAATTTGATATATTACTTTTTCCCCTCATTTTTGTAAATTATCTTTCATTTTTCACTCCATTATTTTGTGTATAATCTCTATTATTTTACTACTAAAATAAAAATAAAAAAATTTTTTTATCATTTTTCAAAAATTCAAATAATATCAAATGTTATATCTTATTTGAGAATAAATAAAAATGCCCTATAATTGGGCATTTGACTAATATTTTTCTCTTATTTTTTCACCATATATAGAATTATAAATATTTTTATTTGTTTTCTAAAATTATAGATGTTTTTGCTGGTACTATATTTTCTTTTTTATCTTTTAAAGATATGTGTCTTGAAGATAAAACTAATTTATATTTATTATAATCAAAATGTTCTGGGTGGTCATTAAAATTATGAATAACTATTGCTTTGTTTGTTTTTTCTTTTACTGAAAAAACAACAAAATTTTCTCTTATTTCTTTATATTTTAATTTTCTATTTATTTCCTTTGCGGTATGTAGTCTAAAATATTTTGTTTTATTTCTAAATTTTAAAAGTTTTTTAAGAAAATCATAAACTTTTTCTTTAATTTTTCTATTTTGAAGATGATTTCATTTTAAACCATTAACGTAGTCTGTTGTTTTGTATGAATTATCAACAACAAAATCATTTTTATCATTTGATAAATTATTATCATTATTTAAAATTTTTAAATATCTATTATCGTGTTGTCCTGATTTATCTAGAGGTTTTGTTTGTAATAATTCTGTTCCTGCTAAAATCAATTGTCTACCTTGTGAAGTTAATTGCATCATTAAAGCTTGATTATATAAATTAATATTTTCGCTAAATGACAAGTTAGAAGTGGTTATTATTTTATCTCAAAGGGTAAAACCATCATGGCAAGCGGCATATTGTAATGTAATATTTGGCTCATTAGCAAAAACTGAATAAGCATCTTTTTCGATAAACTCTGAATTTGGATAATCAAATTTCTGTATATTTCCCGTAATTGAAACAAGAAAATCACTAAACTTACTGTAATTACTGGTTATAAGTCCTTTTTCATTATCTTCTATACTATCAGCACCTTTAATTGCGTTTCTAATAGTGTCATTAAAATAAGCAAACTTAATACTATTGGTATTTACTCCTTTAGTAAAAGAGTTTTTAAATTTTAAATCACTAAAAGGTCATGCTTCTCCGTGTAAAACAATATTTTTATTGATCTTTTTAAGTTCATCTTGCATTTTGCAAAGAGTTGTTTTATCAATAAAAGTTGATAAATCGAATCTAAAGCCATCTACTCCAAAGTATTTAGCAAAATATACTAAAGAATCAATCATCATTTTTCTTACCATTTTTGCTTCACTATTTAGAGCTGGTAAATCAACAGGAAAAACTTCAGAATTATTTCTAAAATAATAATTTGGAGTTATTGTTTCTAATAAATCATTAATCATCATATGGTTAAAAACAACGTCCATTATTATTGCTATACCATTTTTATGTGCTTCATTTACAAAGTGTTTAAATTCTCTTAATCTTGCATAAGGATCCTTAGGATCGGATGAGTATCATCCAGCAATTGAAAAGTAATTTAAAGGATCATAACCTCAGTTATAATTGGTTGTTCATCCTGTTCCTTCATTTTTATTTAAAATGTTTAAGTTTTTATCACTTAATGTATAAATAGATTGAATAGGTAGAAGTTGTAAATGAGTTATTCCTAAATCTTTTAAGTATTCAAAAATATTATTTTCCAAAGCAGCATTAAATGTTCCTAAACGATTCTTAAAGTTATTTTGATCTAAAAGTGAAGTAAAATCTCTAATATGTAATTCATAAATTAAAGGATCAACACCATTATTTAAATTAGTTTTTAAAGGGATAGTTTCTATTTCTTCAACTAATGTTTTTTCTCAATCAACAATTACAGCTAAAGGGATTTTTTGAGTTGTTCCTTCTCAATCAAAAGGTGCAAAAACTTTAGCATATGGATCAAAAATATATTCAAAAGGTTGATCTTTAGTTCTTTTTATTTTAAATAAATAATAATATCCTTCATAAATTTCAGAAATTTTTCCTGTTCATAAATCATTATTTCTTTTGCAACCGATTGTAGTAATCTTTTGCATTCTTTCATTTTTATTAAATATTTCAACATAAACTTCAGCCACATCTGGTATTCAAATTCTAAAAAAGAAGAAGTTATCTTTTTTAAAAATTCCTTGCGAACTTATTTTTTTAGAAACTCTTTCATCAATTCTTTGTACATTTTTATTTACAATTTCATAATTTCCTTTATATTCCATCATTTTTCCTCTTTTTTGATTTTAATATAATTATATTTTATAACATTTTTAAAATTTTTTAAAATATAATGTATTATATTTGTTATATTAAATATAATATCAGCAAAATAAAATACCAAATTAATGGTATTTTAATTTTTATTGTTCTTCACCATCTTGAATCATTTCTTTTGCTTTTGCAAGTTCAACACTAAAGAATGATGTAACACCACGTTTTTGCATAGTTGCTCCAAATAAGTGGTCTACTTTAGTCATTGTTCCGTGACGGTGAGTAATAACTATAAATTGTGTTTTTTCTTTTAATGACTGTAAAAATTCTGCATAACGAATAACATTAGCTTCGTCAAGTGCTGCTTCTACTTCGTCCAAAATACATAATGGAATAGGTTTAGCTTTAATTATTGCAAATAATAAGGAAATTGCAATAATTGCTTTTTCTCCACCTGAAAACAGTTTTAAATTTTTAACTGATTTACCTGGTGGTTGAGCTATGATATCAATTCCTGTTTCTAAAATATTTTGTGGATCTGTATATTGGATTTGTGCATCTCCACCACCAAACATTGTTTGAAATACAAATCTAAACTCATTATTAACAATGTTAACAGTTTCTTGAATTTTATTAACAATGATTTTATCCATTTCACTAATAGCTTCAAGAATTGTGTTTTTAGCATCATTTAATTCTTCTTCATTATCTTTTAAGTTTGTGAATCTTTCTTCAACTTCTTCACACTCTTCTATAGAATCCAAATTAACATTTCCTAATTGTTTTATTTCTTCTTTTAAAGCATTAACAAGAGTTCTGGCATTTTCAATTTCCATTTCAAGTTTGAAATTATTTTGTGCAGTTTCTAAAGTTAATTGATAATGTTCTGTTAATCTTCTTTGACTTTCAGTTAAAACCATTTCAACTTTATTTTTATCATTTTCATGCTGAGCATTTACTTTACTTAATTCATAAAGTTCTTTTTCAACTTCATTTTTTTGATTAATATAAGGTAAAAGTTCATTTGCAAGAGAAGCAATTCTTGTTTTTTTAATTCTAAGATTTGCTGCCATTTCGTTTTTTTGGTTTGTTAATTCAACAAGATTATTACTAATTTCATCTGTTTTTGAAATTTCAAGTGCTTCAGAACTTACTGATTCATATTTTGCTCTTAAAAAATCGTATTTATCTGTTAAATCTACTCTTTTTTGTTTTGTGTTAGCAAGTTCATTTTTTCATTCATTAATTGTAGAAATTAATTCTTCTTTTTTATTTTTTAATTCTACTTCTTTTTGTTCGAACTCTTCTTTTTTCTTTAATAATAAAGGAATTATTTTCTTTAATTCATTAATGTTATCATCAAGTTGCATTAAACTATTATCTGTTTCTTCTTTTGCTCCACCTGAAATAACTCCACCAACTCTAATAATGTCTCCATCTAGCGATACAACCATATATTTAAGTTGTAAAAGTTTGGATAATTTATTGGCATCTTCAATGGTTTTTGCTACAACTATATTACCAAGTAAAAAGTCTCTTAGTTTGAAAAATTCTTTATCTGTGTCAACAAGTTCTGAAGCAATTGCAACAAATCCAGGTTGTGTTTGTAAAGCAACTTTGTGTTCTTGTTTCATTTCTTTAGGTTGTATAGATGCTAAAGGAATGAAAGTAGCCTTACCACCATTATTTTCTTTTAAAAAGTTAACTGCTTTAACTGCTGTTTCAGGAACATCAACAACAATGTGTTGCAATGCACTTTTAAGAATTGCTTCAATTGCTGGTGCAAATTCTTTTTCAGCTTTTATTAAGTCAAAAACTGTTCCTTTGAATCCTTTACCAAATAAAGTTTTGTTTTCAACAATAGTTTTTGTACCTTTAAATAAATTGGTTTTATTGTTTTTGTGCTCTTCTAAAATTCTTAATTTAGTTTTAGCACTTTCGTGTTTATTGTATGAAGAATTTTTTTCAGAAGCCACTCTATAAAGTTCTTTTTCGATATTTGTTAATTCATTTGAACTTTGAGAAATAGTTTCTTCTGTTTTTTGTTCTGAACTACGGAAATGCCCGATTCTTGCGTGGATTTCTGCAATTTCTTCTTTTAAACTAGCGATTTGTTCTTCTGGAGTTGCTTTAATATCTCCATTAATAATATCTTGTCTTCTTTGTGTTATTTTTGATTGTCTTAGTTCTAATTGATGGATTTCATTTTCAACTTTAGTTAAATCATTTTGTAATTGATCTGCTTCTGTTTCTAATTTTAATTTTTGATTAGTATTTTCATTGATTGTAGTTGAATATAAAGATAATTTTGATTCTAAATCATCTCTTTTTTCGATTATATTAGTTAATTCTTGTTTTAAAAATCCCATTTTATCTGTAAAAAACTTAAGATCTTCAACAAGAAGACCAACTTCTACAGATTTTAATTCAGCTGATTTTTCAATAAAAATTTTTGCTTTTTCAGCTTGTTTTTTTAATGGAATTAATCTTTTTTCAAGTTCAGCAATAATTGTTCTAACTTTATCCAAAGCTTCTTCAGTTGTTTCTAATTTTCTTAAAGCTTCAACTTTTCTAGCTTTATATTTTGAAGTTCCTGCTGCTTCTTCAATAATTCCTCTTCTATGTTCTGGTGAAGCTTCAGCAATATCACTAATTGTTCCTTGAGAAATAATCGCTAGTGATGATTTGGAAATCCCAGATTCCATAGCAATTTCTTTAATATCTTTAAATCTTGCTAATTCTCCATTGATATAATACTCATTTCCGCCTTTTCCTCTATGTAAAACCCTAGAAATGGTGAAAATATCGTGTGGAACAGAAACTGCTTTATCACTATTATCAAAGGTTAAAATAACTTCTGCTTTGTCTAATTCTTTTACTGTTTTAGAACCAGCAAAAATTACATCCTCCATACTATCTCCCCTAAGTGCTTTAGATGATTGTTCTCCTAACACTCATCTAATAGCATCATTGATGTTAGATTTACCTGAACCATTTGGACCAACAATTCCAACAACTCCACCATCAAAATTTAAAACCACTTTATCAGCAAATGATTTAAAACCTTGTGCTTCAACTTTTATTAATTTCATAATTACCTCTTTTTAAAAGTACTCAATGCATCTTTAGCTGCTGCTATTTCTGCATTTTTCTTATTTTTTCCTTTTCCTTTTCCAAAAATTTTACCATCATAATGTAATTCAGCATAAAATTCTTCGCCTATTTTTTGAACCCTGTATTCTCCAGGATGTTTTGTTATCGATTGTAAAATTTCTTGAAATTCAGATTTAGGATCTTTCTTTATTTCTAAAATCGATTTGTTTATAGTTTTGTATAAAGTTTTTTCAAGAAAATTTTCTAAAACTTTATCTCCTTGATCTAAATAGATAGCCGCTACTAAGGCTTCAAATAAATCAGCATTTGTTTTTTTATTATTAAGAATTTCCATAGCTCCTTTAGAAATTCTTAATAATTCATTTAATTTTAATTCAAAAGACAACAATGAAAGCGAATTTGTATCAACAATTTGGGATCTTTTAATTGTTGCTTCACCTTCATTAAAATTCTTATACTTTTGATAAATGTAATATGTACTTTTAAAATTTATTAGTGAATCACCAAGAAATTCTAAAAGTTCATAATTCTTTTCATTTTTATGTTCATTTGTAAATGATTTATGCGTAAAAGCCTGTATAAAAAGTTTTAAATCATTTGGTATTATATTAATGCTTTTTAAAAATTCTTCAACTTTTTTCACTTTAAGCAATAGCCTCTTTAGTTTTTTCTAAAACATCACTTTCAATTGCTATTTTTATTTGATTAAGAGCTCCTAAAAATGCTTTTGCGTCTGATGAACCATGTGATTTAATTACTATTCCGTTTAAACCAATTACTCAAGCTGCTCCAACATTTCTATAATCAAATCTTTCTTTTACTTCTTTAAATGCTCTTTTCAAAAATAAAGCAAAAATCTTTCTAAAAAGTTTTTTGGTTAATTTTTCTTTTAGTAATTTAGAAAAATTTAAAACCGTACCTTCCATCGTTTTTAGTGTTATGTTACCTGCATAACCATCAGCTAAAGCGATGTCAATATCTCCTTTTAAAAGATCTCTTGTTTCTATAAAACCTTTATAATTAAGACTTTGATTTGATTTTAATAAAAAGTTAGCATCTTTGTGATAATCATAACCTTTATAGTCTTCAGTTCCTATATTAATCAAACCAATTTTCGGTGATTTAACTTTAAATAAATTTTCATAAAAGATGCTTGAAATAATTCCTCATTGAACAAAGTATTCTGGTTTTACTATCAAATTAGCACCTGAATCTAAAAGTAAGAAGAACTTATTTTCAATTAATGTTGGAATCATTGGCATAAATGCTGCTCTTGCAACATTTGTAAGTCTTTTGATTTTTAAAGTTGCCATACCTAAATAAGTACCAGAATCTCCAGCAGATAAAACTGCTTTTGCTTGATTTTGTGCCACTAAATCTAAAGCAACAGACATACTTGTAGTTTGTTTAGAAACTTCACGCATATTATTCTCATTTGCTTTAGCAACATTAATTTCGTTAATGATTTCCACTTGATTGTTTTTTATATATTTATTTTTAAGAAGTTTTAAAATTTCCTTTTCATCTCCTATTAAAAAGATTTTATAATCACTATTTTCATCTAAAAACTTACTAACAGCAACTATTTTTTCTTTTAAAGGTGTATCTGTTCCAAGTAAATCAAAAGCAATTGTTTTCATTATTCAACTCCTATTAAGTAATGATAAATTTTTTGTTGTCCATTTTTTATTTCTACTTCTACATCGTATCTAGATTCAATGTAATTTAAAACTTCATTAGCATCGCTTTTTGTAGAATCTGTTCCGTAGTAAATGGTAACAATTTCAGTGCTACTTTTAATTAAAGATTCAATAACTTTTTTAGCAGCATCGTTGTAACTAGAAGCTGTTGCAATAATTTTTCCATTTGCTATTGCTAAATAATCACCTTCTTTAATTTTAATTCCATTCATAGTGGTTTCTCTACTTGCAATCGTTACTTCTCCTGTGCTTACGCTTTTAATTGCATCTTCCATTAGTTCTTTATTATCATCTCAATCTGATTCTTCATTAAAGTTTAAAGAAGCACTTATTCCTTGTATTTGTGTTTTGGTTGGAATTATAATAACTTTTTTGTCTTGAATGGTTTGAACAGCTTGTTGAGCACTTAAAATAATATTAGAATTGTTTGGTAAAATAAAAACTGTTTCAGCATTTATAGAATTAATAGCTTGAATGATGTCATTTGTTGAAGGATTATTTGTTTGTCCTCCTTCAATGATAAAGTGAACACCGTTTTCTTTCATTACATTTATAATTCCCTGACCTGTATTACATGAAACTAAACCGGATTTGTATTTTTTTTCTGTATTTTTAGTATCATTTGCAATATTTTTAGATTCATTTGCTTGAATAGTCATATTTTCGGATTTGATTTTAATAAATTCACCATATTTTTGAGCAGCATTTAAAAGCATTCCTGGTTTTAAAACATGACCGTGAATTTTTACTCAATCTTCATCTTGAACTACAACTAATGAAGTAGCCATTTTGGAAATTTCATTAACGATTTTATCTTTAGAAAATGTTTTAGGGTTTTTTAATTCAATAATGAATTCAGTACAGTATCCAAATTCACCTTCATAAATTTCTGTATCACTAACAAAATCAGAAATATTGACTTGTTCATCACTTAATTCAACTGGTTCATTGATTGTTAATTTGTACATCCCTTCTAAAATTAAACGAAGTCCTTCACCACCTGAATCATTAACACCAACTTCTTTTAAAACCGGTAATAAGTTTCTTGTGTTGTTACAACTAATTTTAGATTGTTCAACTGCAATTTTAAAAATTTCACTAATGTTAGTTGAAGGAGTAATTGTTTGTTCTAATTTTTCAGTAACTTCTCTTATTACTGTTAAAATGGTTCCTTCAACCGGTTTTAAAACTGAAGAGTATGCTTTAGAAGTAGCACTACGAAATCCTTCAATTAACTCAAAACTATTAATTTCTTTCTTATTAGCAAATGAATCGGCAAAACCTCTAAATATTTGAGAAACAATAACCCCAGAATTTCCTCTAGCTCCAAGTAACATATTTCTTGATATTTTTTGTGAAATTTCATCAATTCTAGTACTTTTTGTTTCTAAAATATTCTTAACTCCTGCAGAAATTGTAGTAGCCATATTGCTACCTGTATCACCATCTGGAACAGGGAAAACATTTAATGCATTTATTTTTTCTTTAGAATTAGCTAAATTGTTAGCACCTGAAATTAACATTTTTGCATATAATTCACCATTTAAAATTTTCATATTACTTAATCCCCTTTATATGAATATTTAAAGTTTCTAATTTTAGTTCGTTTTTTTGTAAGTGGTATTCAATAACTGATTTTATTTCTTCAACTGCAGTTTTAACACTAACAGAAAATAACAAAATTATGGCTAAATTAATTTTTAAGCCATTATTTCCTTTAATAATAAAAATTGATTTTTCTCACTCTTCTCTTTTGAGAGCTTTAGCTAAAACATTTGCTTCAGTATTAATATTACAAAAACCATAAATTCCTGGTATTAAAGAAATTTTTTCTAAAAGTTGGTTTCTTAATTCTTCAACCATTTTCACCTCTTTAAAATAGATAACTATAAATATTTTAAATTATATAACATTTTATTCTTTTTAAACAGTAAAAAAAAGAAAAAAACGTTTATTTTTGAGTAAAATAAATTTTAAATTTTGAAAAAATCTAATAATAATTTTTCAAAATATTGACTTTCTATTTCTGAAAAATTAAAATAATTTATTTTTCCTTCCATTTTTTCTAATAAAAAATCGGCATTTTTACTTCAAAATGGTCCGTCAGTTATTAAAATAAAAGCTACTTTATTATTTTTTAATTCCTTATTTCTATTTATATAACTATCTATTATTTCTATAGGTTTTGAACCGCTATTAAAAAAGAAATTCACTTCAATATTAATAATTTTATCATTTTTCAGAAGAAGAAAATCTCCTATTTTATGCATATCATTTATATTCTGAACATTCTTAAAATTTTGCTGTTGAAATAGGATTATGTTGTTTTTATCACAAATTAATTTCAAAGAATCAAAGCACCTTTTTTCAAATCAACTGCCACTTCTATTTTTTCTTCCATTAGAATCTAAGCCTACTAAAATACCTAAAACATAATCAATTACACTATTTTGTAAAAAATCCAAAAATAACTTTTTTAATCCTGTTTTATGGAAAAATAATAGAAATTTTTCTATTTCATAGTCTCATAATTTATTGTCAAAATTGAAATTAAAACATTCAGTTTTAATATCTTCATCAATTATTTCTAAATTGATTTTTGTCTTTGTAAAAAGTTCTCTTTCTTTTTTACTTAAAGCAATAAGCAATGGGAAAACTTTAATAACTTCTGGATTTTGTTTTAAAATCATTTTGAATGTTTGATCAAAATTCTTGTTTTTTATTAAAATATCTAATTTATCTAAAAAAGGTAAATAAATTTTGTAGTCTTTTATATTTTCTCAATTAACAAAGAAAGAATAATTTCTATTTGTTTTGAGTAAATTCTTTTTAAATTGTTCTATTCTATTCATAAATTAATAATTTGTTATTATTATTTCTTCTCCTGTTCTTTTATTTTTATCTCTATTAATTAACCTTTTTACTTTGATTATTTCTTTATTAAAATCCTTATATAATTCATTTATTAAATCCGTATTATGGTTAGTTAACATTATATAGCAACCTTTTTTGTCCAAAACTTTTACAACTTGAGATAATCTAATGTGTTCTTCTTTATCAAATCCTGCTTCTGTATAAGAATCAAAAGATTTATTTTCTAAAGAATCATATGGACTATCTATGAAAATAAAATCTCCTTTTTTTGCTTTTTCTAAAACTGTTGCAAAATCAAAATTCATAATTTCTGTTTTTTTATTCAAAAAATTAGAAATATTGACTATATTTTCTTTAGAAAAAGAAGAAAAATTTTCTTTTCCATTAAAGGGAACATTGAATTCTCCTTTAGAATTAACTCTATATAAACCATTAAAACATCTTTTATTTAAATAAATAAAAAATGTTGCTAATTCTACATCAAATTCTTTATTTTTAATTTTTTCATTATATTTTTCTCTAATTAAATAGTAATCACCTTTTGTTATAAAGGTTTTATCTAATTTTTCAAGATTAGATATAACTAAATCTGGATTTTCTTTTATTTGAATATAAGCATTTATTAAAGAACTATTGATGTCATTAATAAAATATTTCTTTGCTTCAATAGAAAAAAGAACAGCACCACCACCAACAAAAGGTTCAAAATATCTATTTATTGTTTTTGGTAATTTTTCTTGTATTTTTTCTATAATCTGCCTTTTTCCGCCTGCTCATTTAACAAAAGGAATAGTCTTAGTTTTTGTTTTATCCATTGTATTATTTTTATTTTCCATCTTTTTCTCTTTCTCTTATTATTGTAAGCATTTTAGAAGCAATTTTTTGAATTACAGTTACTGTCATTGCATTTCCTGCTTGTGAAAGGAGTTTATTATTATTTAAGTTCATTTTTTTAGCTTTTTCAACTATTTCTTTTGGAAAAACTTGCAAAAGCAAAGCTTCATAACCATTAAGTTTTTTAATTTGCTTATTTTGTATGTATAATAAACCGTGTCTCCCTTTTCTTAAAGTAGGAAATATTTCATTGTATTTTCTTAAATCTGATTGTCTTGTATCAATTACAGTATTTTCTCATTTTAATATATCATTAATTGAATATAAATTTTGATTATAAGGATTACCTAAATATTTTAAAAAAGTTTTATTATTTGTTTCAAGTATATTAGTATTATTTTTATCAATAAAATTATTAAAATTATATATTTTCTCTTTTTCTTGTGGAAATTCAAAATTTAAAATGTTTAAATTGTTTTTAAAACCTACAATATATATTCTTTCTCTAGAATGTGGTATACCAAAATCTTTAGTATTTAAAACTTTGTAAAAAATGTTGTAACCAGCATTTTGTAACTCATTTTTTATAATTTCAAAAGTTTTTCCTTTATCATGATTTATTAAACCTTTAACATTTTCCAAAATAAAATATTTTGTTTGTTTTTCTTTTAAAATTCTAATAATATGATAAATTATTTGACCTCTTTCATCTTCTAAACCTTCTCTTTTACCTACTATAGAAAAAGTTTGACAAGGAAAACCTGCAATCACAAAATCAAAATCTAGCAAATCTCTTGCTTTAATTTTAGTTAAGTCTCCAAAATTTTTATCATCATTAAATAGTAATTTATATGTTTCAGCTGTATTTTCTTCTATTTCTGAATGTCCTATGCATTGTAATCCATTTAATTCTAATCCCAGTCTGCCTCCACCTATTCCAGAACATAAATCCAAAAATTTCATAGATGTTTCTCCTTTATAATTTTATTATTGTTGTTTTGTATTTTTAATTCTATTGATTTTTTTAACACTAATTTCTATTATTATTTTACTTTATTTTAAAGTTTATTTATTAAAAACAAATAAAAAAATAGATGCATTTTTCAATGCATCTATTAAGAATAATTATTATAATGAAGATAATAATTTTAATACTCTTACATATTGGTTTACATATGATGATTCATTATCGTATCATGTGTAAATTTTGTAAAGATTTTTTCCATCAACTGTTAATACTTTTGTTAAAGTTGCATCGAAAATTGATCCTTCTGTTGCTCCAATAATGTCTGAAGAAACGATTGGTTCATCTGTATAACCAAATGATTCACTTGAATGTGATTTCATAACTGAGTTAATTTCTTCTGCTGTTGCATCTTTTTTAAGTTCAACTACTAAATCAACAAATGATCCTGTAATTGTTGGAACTCTTAAAGCAATACCGTCTAATTTTCCTTTTAATGAAGGAACTACTAATCCAATAGCTTTTGCTGCTCCTGTTGAAGAAGGAACGATGTTAATAGCTGCAGCTCTTGCTCTTCTTAAGTCTGAGTGAGGTGCATCTTGTAATCTTTGATCTGCTGTATAAGCGTGAATTGTTGACATGTATCCACGTTCAATTCCAAAGTGTTTATCTAAAAAGTGAACAACTGGTGCTAAAGCGTTTGTTGTACATGAAGCTGCTGAAACAACTTTGTCATCTTTTGTTAAAATGTCGTGGTTAACATTGTAAACTATAGTTTTTAA
This sequence comes from Mycoplasma sp. 613B, assembly GCF_054343485.1. Lineage (NCBI taxonomy): Bacteria > Bacillati > Mycoplasmatota > Mollicutes > Mycoplasmatales > Mycoplasmataceae > Mycoplasma > Mycoplasma sp. 613B. The sequence goes on from NZ_JBTGVH010000010.1 coordinate 32,464, forward strand.
ATCTCCTGAAGCTGGTGCAGAAATTAATACTTTTTTAGCTCCTGCTGTTAAGTGTTTTTCAGATCCTTCTTTTGAAGTAAAGAATCCAGTTGATTCAACAACAACATCAATACCTAAATCTTTTCAAGGTAATAATTCTGGGTTTCTTTCAGCTAAAATTTTAATTTCTTTTCCATCAACTACTAAGTTTCCGTTTTTAACTTCTACTGTTCCTTCAAATCTTCCGTGAGCTGAATCGTATTTTAGTAAGTGTGCTAATGTTTTAGCATCTGTTAAGTCGTTAATAGCAACAACTTCTAAATCATTTTTATGTAATTTGTGAATTGCTCTGAAAACTAATCTACCAATTCTACCAAATCCATTTATAGCAATTTTTTTCATTTTATACCTTTCTTTAAAAATAAATGTATTTTTACTTTTGTTTTTAAAATTATTTATTTCCTTTAAATTATATTACAAATTAAAAAAAGATTATTTATTTTTATTTAATAGTAAAATCCAAGATTTAAAGTTATTATGAATTGAATAATTTTTCTTCAAGTTTTGAGTCTCTGTATTTTTCTAATCACCTACTAGTGTTTGTATTATTTAAATCATTTAAATCTATGCTAATACGATATTCTTGTTTGTTATTATTATTGTTTTGTTGATAACTCCATGTGCACTATGTCCTAAAATTTTAATTTCTTCTTCCATTTCTTCTTTGGTTAATAAAAATAGAAAATTATTTTTATAAAACAAATCATCTATAAAAACACATAAATAATAATCTAATTCATGGTGTAATCTGATTTGGACAATATTTAAAATATTGCCATTTGCAGAAGGAGTGGAACATTTTATTTCATAATAAAGGTTGTCTTTATCTTTTGAATCACCTTTTTCTAACTTCGGTGATATCTTTTCAAATTCAAACTTTTTTTCTATAAAAGTTTGTTGTAAGGTGGATTTACTTTGTGGACTCAAAACAGAGATAATAAAAAAATATTTAATAGAACTTGTGATATCTTCTAATTTTTGCTCATCAATACTTTCTTTATTTACATATTTGTTAAAATTATTTATTCTTATTTTATAACTTTCAATAACTTTGAAAATGTCTTTAATTTCTTTACTCACGTGTTTTTTTCCTTTCATTTCAAGCGATTATTATTTCATCTTGATTTATTCAATAATTACCACCATTTATTGATGATTTAGGTTTAAAAACTAATTTTCTAAATTCGTTTTTAATTAGTTCAATATCATAATTTTCTTTTACTTTTATATAATGTTCAGATTTTGAATTTGTCACTTCTTGTAATGATTTAATTTTTGCAGAATTTCCATTTATAGTAAAATCAGCTTCTTGGCTTCCTCTTGGTAAAAAAGTAAATTCTTTTGGAATAATTGTAGGTTTTTTCTTTCTTAAATCTTTTTGTTTATTTTCTGTCATTTTTGTTCAAACAAAAAACGTACAAGGAACGTGATATACTTCTTTTTGTTCTTGATTATAAACAAAAAAAGAATTTTTCGGTAATTCTCATTCTGTAACTAATTTCCACTCTTTTGGAAATAAACTAGTTGATTGATTAGTTATTTTACTAAAGGTATTAGGTAAAATAAATGCAATTGTTGAAGCATTTAAATCTATTGAATGTTTGATAAATTTTTTAGCTAAAGATGATCTATAACCAAAAGGCGGATTCCCTATAATTAAAATTTTTTCAGTATTTGGTTTATTGATTTTGACACAAAAAAAATCTTGTTTAATGATATTGCTGTTTTTAGGCTCAATATCATAAGCAATAACATTATTTAACAAATCACTAAAACTACCTTCTCCAGCTGAAGGTTCAATTATAATACTATATTGCTCTAAATTATCAATTTTAGAGATACATTTTTTAGCAATTGCCTTTTTTGTATAAAATTGATCAAGTTTTATTTGCATATTCTTATTTTACTATATTTCAGATATGATTAAGAAAATAAAAAAAACCATTTTTTAAATTTCTTAAATTTTAAGATAACTTAAAAAATGGGGCGGATGACGGGGATCGAACCCGCGTATGTCGGAGCCACAACCCGATGCGTTAGCCACTTCGCCACATCCGCCATAATTATTAATATTATACAATAATATCGTTTTTTGCCAAACAATTTTATAAATTATTAATCTTCATTAAAAGAAAATAAAAGTTTCTTTAGTTTTAAAAATAAAAAAGAAATTAATATATAATAATATTATGGATTTTACTAAAATATTTATTTTTCAAAAAACACTTGATTCTAAATTTGAAGAATCAATAAAACAAAGAAATGTTTCAATGGATGTTTTGGAGTGACATAAGCAAGTGACTTTGGCAATAATTGTCGAAATTGCTGAATTTGCAAATGAATTGCAATCATTCAAATATTGAAAACAAAATAGAAATATTAATAATGAAAAATTATTAGAAGAATGAGCTGACATAATTCATTTTTTAAGTTCATGTGCTAATAATTTAAATTTAAATCCTATAATTAAAAAAACAGCAGTTTCAGCTGATATTAACATCCAATTGCAAAATGTTTTTAAAGCTGCAGTTGATTTTCAAACAGAGTTTAACTCAACAAATTTATCAACTCTTTTTAGCTTAATTCTTGGTTTTTTAGATATTTTAAATATTAAAGAAGAAATGCTAATTAATGCTTACTTTAAAAAAGCAGAAATTAATTTAAAAAGAATTAAAGAAAAATATTAAATTATGGTATAATACATATTAGTGGTTCCGTAGCTCAGCAGGATAGAGCACAAGCCTTCTAAGCTTGTTGTCAGAGGTTCGAATCCTCTCGGGATCGCCATTTTTTTATTCTTTTTTTTATAAATTAAAATAAGGACTCCTATCCTTATTGCTTAATTGTAAGATCAAGTGCACCACTTTAAAGTAAAATTTAAAGTATGGGACA
>NZ_JBTGVH010000011.1:0-33810 GCF_054343485.1 Mycoplasma sp. 613B
CAACCAAAAAAATGGTTGATTTTGTCTTTTTTGCTATTAACTGGGAAACTCGGGATAAAAGGAAAAAAATCAAGATCAAAAAAATAGTCCTTAATTGGACTATTTTTGTGCTTTTTCTATCTCTTTTTTAATTTGAATTTCTTTTTGTACATCTTCTATTGAACTTTTAGCTTTGGTATCATGAGTTTTATTGGATTCATCATTAATGTCAATGATATTTGAATCATATGATACTGAATCACTAATAATAGTTATTAATTCTTTTTGAGCATATACAATTGCAGATTTAATATAAATTATTTCTTCTTTGTTTTCGCTTTTGATAAAAGCTTTGGATGGAACTATTGATGCAACAAATGGTTGAATTCCATATTGCAATCCTTTATATCCTTCAGTGGTTTTTAAAGTAATAATTTCGATATTTTTTTCTAAAAATACCCCATTAGGAGTAATTATTTTTAGTTTAGTTATTTTCATAATTAATAATTAAAGTTTTTTAGCTTTTTCAATTGCTTCTTCAATTGAACCAACATATAAAAATGCTTCTTCTGGTAATGAATCGTGTTTACCTTCAATGATTTCTTTGAAACTTCTAATTGTATCTTCTAATGGTAAAAATTTACCTGAAATACCTGAGAATTTTTCAGCAACAAAGAAAGGTTGAGATAAGAAGTTTCTAAGTCTTCTTGCTCTTGAAACAGTTCTTTTATCTTCTTCAGAAAGTTCATCCATACCAAGGATAGCAATAATATCTTGTAATTCTTTAAATTTTTGTAAAATTTCTAAAACTTTTCTAGCAACACTATAGTGTTCTTCACCAATTACAAGCGGATCAAGCATTCTTGAACCTGAAGCAAGTGGATCAACTGCTGGATAAATACCAAGAGCAGCAATGTTTCTATCTAGAACTGTTTTAGCATCTAGGTGAGCAAATGTTGTTGCAGGTGCAGGGTCAGTTAAGTCATCTGCAGGCACATAAACTGCTTGTACTGAAGTTATAGAACCATTTCTTGTAGAAGTAATTCTTTCTTGCAATTGTCCCATTTCTGTAGCAAGAGTTGGTTGGTAACCAACCGCTGAAGGGATTCTTCCAAGTAATGTAGATACTTCGGAACCTGCTTGAGTAAATCTAAAGATATTATCAATAAATAAAAGAACGTCTTGATTTAGTTTATCTCTAAAGTATTCAGCCATTGTTAGTCCTGTTAAAGCAACTCTCATTCTAGCTCCGGGAGGTTCGTTCATTTGACCAAAAACAAGTGCTGTTTTGTCTAAAACTCCTGCAGCTTTCATTTCGTGATAGAGATCATTACCTTCTCTTGAACGTTCTCCAACTCCTGCAAAAACAGAGAGACCACCATGTTGAGTAGCTATGTTGTTAATAAGTTCTTGCACAAGAACTGTTTTTCCAACTCCAGCTCCACCAAATAAACCGATTTTTCCACCTTTAACATAAGGGATTAATAAGTCGATAACCTTAATTCCTGTAACTAAAATTTCAGAAGTTGATTTTTGATCTTCGTAAGTTGGTGGAGTAGCGTGGATAGGCATTTTTAGTTTTGCATCCACTGAACCTAATTCATCAATAGGTTCACCAAGCACATTGAACATTCTAGAAAGAATTTCTTTTCCTACAGGTACTTGAATTGGTTTTCCTGTATCTACAACTTCAAGTCCTTTAGAAAGTCCATAAGTCATTTCCATGGCGATAGTTCTAACTACATCATCACCAATGTGTTGTTCAACTTCAAGGATAATTTTTTTGTTGGCATTAAGATTAACTTCTAAAGCATTAAGTAAAGCTGGAAGTTTACCTGATTCAAATTTTACGTCAATAACTGGACCTAAAATTTGAACAATTTTACCTATATTTTTTTCCATAGTTTCCTTCCTTTCTTTATTATTTTGTTGTTGTTCCACCTATTATCTCAGTTATTTCTTGAGTAATAGAAGATTGTCTTGCTCTATTAAAGACAATTTGTAAATTGTTAATAATTTCATCTGCATTATTTGATGCATTTTCCATAGCTGTTCTTCTTGAAGACATTTCGGAAATTTTAGATTCAGCTAAAGCATTGTAAATTGTAGAACCCATATATAAAGGGATAAGATTTTTTAAAATAATTTCTGGATTAGGTTCAAATTCTACTAAGACATTATTTTCATTGTCGCTAATATTAAAATCACTTTTTTGATCGTTATTTAGTGGTAACAATTTTTTAATTAGTGGTTCATAAAGCACACTATTAATAAATTTGGTATAAACTAAATTTACTTCTGAAACTGATTTAGATTCTAAAAGTTCTTTTATTTTGTTGATAACATTATTTACTAGTGAATAGTTTAAGTCATCTCCATAGTTAGAATGTTTTTGAATAACTTGAGTTTCAAAGTCTTTAAAAAGGGAAATTCCTTTATTTCCGAAAATTATTAGTTTATCATTTTTACCAATTTCCTTTTTAGTTAATTTGTAGATATTGCTGTTATATCCACCACATAATCCTAAATCGGAAGTAATGATAATAAATAATTTTGGTGCTTCTTTATTTAAAGTAAAAATTTCGCTAATGTTTTTAGTTTTTTGTGCTAATGAACTTAAAATGCTTTTGATAGAATTTGAATATTCTTGAATAGAAAGGAAATTATTTTTCATTCTTCTTAATTTAGCACTGGAGAGTAATTCCATTGCTTTAGTTATTTTTCTTGTATTTGAAATTAAATTAATTCTAGTTTTTATTTTTTGATTAGAAGCCATTTTCTATAACTCCGGCATTGCAGGATATAAAGAAGCATCATAGTTAGGAATTTTGTTGATAAATTCTAAAATAAAACTTCTTATTAATTTTTTAAATTCAACTAATAATTCGTCGTTAAATGCTCTTTCTTTAATCAATTCAGCCTTTAATTCTAAGGCTTTAGTATCGCTGTTTATAAAGTTAACTAATTCATCTCTATATTGTAAAATGTATTCTTTTGGAATTGGATTAATTAGTTTATCTTTAACAGAAAGTAAAATAATGGCTTGATCGTTTTGGTCAAAATGAATATATTGTCATTGTTTTAACAATTCATAAACTTTAGAACCGTGATCTAAAATTCTTCTTGTTGTTTCATCTAAATCTGAACCAAATTGAGCAAATGATTTTAATTCATTATATTGAGCTAATTGTAATTTCAATGAAGAAGAAACAAATTTCATAGCTTTAGTTTGAGCACTTGAACCAACCCTAGAAACAGAGAAACCAACATCAACAGCAGGTTTTTGTCCAGAGTTAAATAAAGCCTCTTTCATAAAGATTTGACCATCTGTTATAGAAATAACGTTTGTAGGAATATATGCTGAAATATCCCCTGCTTGTGTTTCTATAATAGGTAGTGCTGTAATTGAACCACCACCATTTTCTTGATTAAGTTTAGCAGCTCTTTCAAGTAAATATGAGTGTTGGTAGAAGATATCTCCTGGATATGCTTCTCTACCAGGTGGTCTTCTTAAAAGAAGTGAAAGTGTACGGTAAGCAACTGCGTGTTTTGATAAATCATCATAAACAATTAGCACATTTTTCCCTTTATACATTCACTCTTCGGCAATAGTTACTCCTGAGTAAGGAGCAATATATTGTAAAGGAGCAAGTTCAGAAGCTCCAGCAACAACAACTGTTGTATATTCCATTGCACCACTGTTTTGAAGTTTATTAACAATTTGTGCAACTGTTGAATTTTTTTGTCCTATAGCAACATAAACACAGTTAACATTTTGTCCTTTTTGGTTTAAAATTGCATCAATAGCAACAGCAGTTTTTCCTGTTTGACGGTCACCGATAATTAATTCACGTTGACCTTTTCCAATTGGAACCATTGAGTCAATAGCTAATATACCTGTTTTTAAAGGTTCGTTAACTTCTTTTCTTTTCATAACTCCAGGAGCTTCAACAAAGATTTCTCTTCTTTTGCTAAAGTCAATTGCACCTTTACCATCAATAGGTTCTCCAAGAGCATTAATAACTCTTCCAACCATTTGTTCTCCGACAGGAACAGAAATGATTTTTTTAGTTCTTTTAACTAAATCGCCTTCAACAACTTGGTTTTCTTTACCCATGATAACAACTCCGACAAAGTCGCTTTCTATGTTTAAAGCCATACCATAAATGTTATTAGGAAATTCAACTAGTTCCCCAAGACCAACCTTTTCTAGTCCGGATACAAGAGCGATTCCGTCACCAACTGAAATTACTTTTCCAACTTCGTCAGAAATGATTTTTTTGCCATATGACTTAATTTGTGCTTTTATTAATGCTGAAATATCACTTGTTTTTAATGGCATATTATTTTTCTCTCTTTCCTTTAAGTATATGATCTTTTATTTGATTTAATTGAGAATTGATTGAATTTTCAAAAATTAAATCATCTATAATAATTTTGATACCAGCAATTAGTTTTTTATCAATTTCATTTTTTAAAATTACTTTTTTATTGATTTTTGTTTCAATAAAATCAATAATTTTGTCCATATATTCTTTATTCAACTTATGACTTGAATAAACAACACCTTTTTTCTGTTTTAAATAGTCAAGAGCATATTTTTCAAATTTATTAAAAATATAATTAATTGAACTTATAAAGTGATTTTGAACTAAAAGTTTAATCATATTTACAAGTTCTGCTTGATAAGTTTTTGCAAAAGAAGCATCAATTAATTCTTCTTTTAGTTCAAATTCAATCTCAAAACTTTTTAAATATGGAAGTAAATCTTCTTCTTTTTTAAAGATTTCACTTAATTTTTCTGTTTGTTTGTAAAAAACATCAACTTTTCTTTGTTCTAATGCAATTTGAAAAATAGCTTGTGCATAACCATTAATTCTTTCACTACTTATTGTATTCATAATTATTCATAAACCTCATTAAGCAATTTATCAATAAGTTCTTTTTCTTCGTAGTGACTTACGTGTTTTTCTAAAATTTTTGATGCTAATTTAGTTGCAACTGTAATAATTTCTTCTCTAGATTCCTCTTCAAATTTCTTTTGTTGCTGTGAAATATTTTTGTGTCCATCTTCAATAATTCTTTTTGCTTCTCTTTTAGCATTAGTAATATATTGATTTGCTATTTTTTCAGACTCAATTTTAGCTTGGTTAATGATACCAGCTGCTGCAATTCTTGCTTCTCAAAGCTCTGTATTTCTTTTTTCTTCTAAAACTATGGATTTTTCTTTATTTTTGACACTTTCATCGATGTTATCTTGAATGAATTGTCTTCTTTCTTCAATTACCTTTTTAATAGGTTTATGAACAAAGAAAAATAAAGAAAAGAATACAATTAAGAAGGCGATAACAGTTGCAAGAATTACTCAAGGGTTTGGAAAAATATTTTTAAATAGATTGGAAATATCTTCACTTGCATCAACTTTTCCATCTGAACTGAATTGTTTTAAAATTAATTGATCCATTTTAATCTAATAAACAAAAATTAAAAGTATTGCAATAACAAGTGCATAAATTGAAGAAGTTTCAGCAATAGCAGCACCAATAATCATTAATTTGTTGATTTTTTTCTCTGCTTCTGGGTTTCTCCCTACAGCTTCAGCAGCTTTACCTGCTGCAAATCCTTGACCAGCTCCAACACCAAGAGCTCCAACCATAGCTAGACCTGCTCCAATTGCAACAAGACCAATCCCTGTAGAATTTGCTGAAACTTTAGGATCTAATTTTGAAGCAATTTCGATAATTTCATTTGTCATTTTAAAATCTCCTTATTTTATTATTATTCAACTTCAGCATTTGTACTTCAATAAGTTGTAGTTAGTAAAGTGAAGACATATGCTTGAATTACTACACCAAAAATATCAAAATAGAATATTAGTGGCGCAAAGAATATTGCTGCTGGCAAGTTAAAAACGCTAAATCCAGCTATTGGCAATAATGATCATACAAATTGTGTACCTGCATAAAATAAAATCAAAATAGTTGAACCACCAATTATATTACCAAACATCCTGAATGATAAAGAAATTAATGGTGCAGGAATTGAAATTATTTCAAGTGGATTAAGAAATTTTTTGAAAAATCTCCATTTTTGCATAGTAATACCTATGACATAAATTCCACTTCAGGATACAAAAGCCAATGTGAATGTTACGGAATATGTACTTCCTATCGGTTCTAATCCAAATAAAGAAAGTAGATTTCCAAAAAGTAAAAAGGTAAATAAAGTAAATATATAAGGTTTAATATTTGTTGACAATTTACCTTTAACACCACTTTCATCTACAATTGATTCGACAATACCGAAGTATTGTTCAGTTATATAAACAACCGTTGTAGGTGCTTTATCTTTTTTTGTTTTTTTAATTTGAAAGTATAAAATCAATGATGTTACAACAACTAAAAAAACTAATATAAAAAGAGTAAAAAGTTGTGGTTGATTTCAATTTTCTAATCATTTATCCATTCTTTTTATCCTTTATTTTTTTAATAATTAAATTAATTACAACAACTGGTAAAACAAGTGAATTTCCAATAATATAAGTTATTAAATTTATAGGAAACAAAATAACTTGTATGTCATTTGTATTTGTAAATGCTTTATTAATAAAGATAATAGCAATGATTAATAAAGCATGGAATATTAATGAAAATAAACTAAAGACGATTCCAATTGTGTAAAAAAAATTCTTTTTTTTGCTATTTGTATTAATATTAACCTTTTTTAGTAACTCTAAAGTAAAAATTTTACTAAAAAAAGTTATATTCACAGAAATAAATGAAAAAATTCATCCTAATAGCAGAGAATAATTTCAAATAGAAAAAATAACAAAAACTATAAAAACTATTAAATATATAAAAATATATAAAAATATCAAGTTCAAAAATTCTTTTATTTTTTCTTTCAATATAACTCCATTTTGACAAGATTTCTCAAGTCCTTATAATTTTATTCTTTTTTGCAAAAAAGCATATATTTTTTAGCAAATTATATGAAAAAGATAAAAAAATAACAAAAAAACACTGTAAAGTGTGTTTTTTGCTAAAAAAAGTTTTTTCAAATCATTTCAAATCTTTTTTGGCAAAAATAAAATATGAAAAAAAATTATCTTTTTTTATAAAAAAGTTCAAAAAAAGTATTATAATGTGGTAGATAGTGGTAAGGAGTGGTAATGTTTGGAAGTCATTTAAAAACTATTGACGAAAAGAACAGAATCATAATCCCTTCTAATTTCAGAGAAAAATTAGGTGATTATGTTTATGTTTCAATCGGTTTAGATAAAGTCATTGAAATTCGTTCTAAAGAAGAATTTGACTTAATCAAAGAAAAACTTAAAAAAAATAACTCTTTAAATAAAGCAGTTAGAGAATTTGCAAGATTTTTCTTTGGAAATACAACTGATGTAACTATTGACAAAGTTGGAAGAATTGTCTTACCAAAAACATTATTAAAAACTTGCTCTATCGAAAAAGAAGCGTATTTAATTGGGGTTGGAGAAAAATTAGAACTCTGACCAAAAGAAAAATACGAAAAACAGCAATCTAAATTCCTTGATGATGAAGAGATGGATGAGCTCCAAAAAACTTTATTTGAAAGTGGAGTTGAATTATAATGGAACATTTTCCTGTTTTATTAAAAGAAGTAATTGAAAAATTAGAAATTAATGAAAATGGTATATATCTAGATTTAACGCTCGGAAGAGCGGGACACTCATCTAAGATTTTAGAAAAACTTAAAAATGGTCATCTATATGCATTTGATAAGGATATTGAAGCAATTAAGAAAAGTGAACAAAAACTCAGCTCAATATCTAAGAATTTCACTTTAATTCATAGTGATTTTAAAAATATCAAAAGCGAATTAGAAAAACTTAATATAAATAAAGTAGATGGTATATTAGTAGATTTAGGAGTTTCATCACCACAATTAGATGAAACTTCCAGAGGTTTTTCTTATAATAAGGATTATCGTCTAGATATGAGAATGGACCAAAGTCAAACTTTGGATGCTCATTATATTGTCAATAATTTTTCAGAAAGTGAATTAGTAGAAATATTTAAACAAAACGCTGATGTAATGCTCCCACAAAGAGTTGCGAAAGCTATAGTTCAATGCAGACCCATTAATACAACTTTAGAGTTGGTAGAAGTAATCAGGAAATCATTACCTGCTAAGGTTGTAAGAATGAAAAATCCTGCAAAAGCCGTATTTCAAGCTATTAGAATTGTTGTTAATAACGAATTAGAATCTCTAAATACTTTATTAGAAAATGCTATTGATTTTCTTAAAGTTAATGGAAAATTACTCATAATTTCCTTTCATTCAATCGAAGATCGAATAGTAAAGAAATTTTTTAAACAATTAATATCAGAAAATGAAGTTGATTATCGGATTCCGATAATGCAAGAAAAAAAATGAATTGCAAAATCAATTTTACCTTCTGATGAGGAAATAAAACAAAACAAAAGAAGTAGAAGTGCAAAATTACGTATTTTAACAAGATTAGTGGAGTAAAAAATGAAAAGAAATATAAAGGTTGTTGCTAAAATTGACACATCTTTACAAGAATGTGCAATCTTAGCTTTTGAAGAAATAAAAAACGAAAAAGTTTTAATCTTTAATGAAAAAAACTTATTACAAAAAGAAGTTTTTGATTTTTATAGAGATGCAATGCAGTCTCTAAATAAAAAAATCAAAACAAATATTAAAAAAATTTTTATTTCTTTGAGCGACAATTTTCTTTTTGAAACTAATCTCTATTCAGTTGAAACCGAAATTTTAAACCATAAAAAAACAATCACAAGTGAAGAAATAAATAGAAATTTAACTCAAGCAAAACAAAACAATTTAATTTCTAATCATACCTTTATTTCTATCATTCCACAAGAATACAAAACATATAAAAACGGTATATTAATTTATGAAGGTAATGAAAAACCTTTATTAAAAAATGCTGATTCTATTGAAATTAAGTATTCATTTACTTTTTTAGAAAACAATTTATATCAAGAAATAAATAATTTATTTTCACAATTAAATTTAGAAATTGAATCATTTTTTACTGAATTAATATCATTAGATAGACTTATTAATCTAGATTTAAATAATCAAGATTCTAAAAAAATAATAATTAATTTAAATAGTTCTAATACTAAAATTTCAGTTATAGAACAAGGGCATATTAAACAAATTAAAGATATTGCTTCTTCTTTTGCAGATATTAATAAAATAGTTGCAAAAGAATTAAATTTAGAAAAAAATCAAGTAGATGAACTAGTTAATATATATGGAGATAGCTTATCCATAATCAAACCCTCTACTAGTTTAATTAAAAATAAATTAACTGTTTTAGAATTTAAAACTGTGTTAGAAAAACATTATAACAAAATTGCTGAACTTGTTGTTAATGAAATCAAAAACATAGAAAATTACAGTGAATTTGCAATTTTTCTAAATAAAAAAGAAGAACAAAATACTATATTTTTATCTTTGATTGAACAAAAAATCAACAAAAAAATTATTATTTTTAACTCTAAATTCCACCCTTTAATTTCCAAAGATGCAAAAGAAATTTTAGAAGGAATAAAATATATCGAAAAATCATATAATAATATTGATTTAAGTAAAAGTGAACACTTTTTAATTAATACTCAACCTTATTCAACAGATGAATTAATTTTCAAAGGTAATAAATTCTTAAATTTTTTAAACAAATTACTAACAAAAAGGATAAAACATGCATAATACTTTTAAAAACAACATAAAAATAAAAGTTTTAGGTATTGGTGGTTGTGGAAACAACTCCATAAAAACCTTAATGGAATATAACTTACCTAATGTTGAATATATAGCATTAAATACAGATGCACAATCCTTGAGTTATTTTGATGAAAATAAAGTAATTTACCTTGGTGATTACGAAAAAAGAAAAGGCTTTGGTGCAGGAAGTAACCCTAAAATCGGTTTTGAATGTGCCTTAGAAAGTCAACAAGAAATAGAAGATAGAATCAAAGATGCAGATATTGTTATTATAGCTGCTGGAATGGGAAAAGGAACAGGAACTGGAGCATCTAAAGTTGTGGCAGAAATTGCTAAAAAAACTGCTTCTTTAGTTATTGCTGTAGTTACAACGCCTTTTGAACATGAAGGTGAAAGAATTAAAAATAATGCTCTTCAAGGAATTGAAGAACTTAAAAAAATAGTTGATGGACTAATTATTGTCTCTAATCAAAAACTACTTGCTAATTATGGTTCAGTTTCTAATGAACATTCACTTAAATTCTCTAATACAATATTAGAAAAAACCTTAAACATTATTAATGAAATAATTAATGAAGTTGGTGTTCAAAATGTCGATTTTGCCGATTTATTATTTGTAACTAAAAACAAAGGTGAAATAATAATGAATGATGCAAGCGCATCAGGTAAAGACAGAGCAGAAAAAGCAGCTCAAAAAGTTATTTTTTCCAACATTTTAGAACATGAAATTACAGGATGTACAGATGTTATCGTTAATATTAGCGGTTCAGCTGTAACTTTCCAAGAAATTAGTTTAATTATTGATTTAATTAAAAATGCAACAGGAGAAAATGTTAATATTATTCAAGGATTAATTTCTAAAAATAATAGTGATAAATCACTGAAAATTTCCCTAGTTGCTTCTGGTTTAGAAAGAAGTTCTAACTCTTATAAAAATTTAGATTTGATTAATAATACTGCTTCTATGTCAACTTTAGATTCTCAACACACAAACACTTATAGTGATTCTACATATAACAATAATGAAAGTTTTAATAGTCCATTATTTCAAAATAGTAGTATTTCAGAAGATTCAACAACTTTTAATGAAGAGGAAGAAGATAATTCAGAATTATCACTCCCTAGTTTTTTAAAGAACAACTTGTAAAACGATGTCTTAGAAGTTTGCAATATTAACTTTAAAAACCTTTAAAGCAAGTTTAAACTGGTTAAATTGAAGTTTTTCGCTTCAATTTTTCTTTTTTTTATTATAATTAAAAAATGAAAATTGGTATATTTGGAGGATCGTTTGATCCCATTCATAAAGGGCATATAAAGGTAGCAGAACAATCACTAAAAATTTTATCTCTAGATAAATTCTTTTTTGTTCCAGCTTTTAAAAGTCCATTTAAAACAAAAAGTAAATACGAAGATTGAAATGATCGTGTAAAAATGATCAATGATGTTAAACCAGAAAATACGGAAATTTCTTTATTTGAGATAAATCGTAAAGGAGTAAGTTACACTATTGACACTGTTAATTATTTTAAAAATAAATTCCCAAATGACGAATTATTTTTAATTTTAGGTTCAGATAATTTGGATAAATTACACAAATGAAAAGAGATAGAAAAAATCAGTTCATTAGTGAAAATTGTTATTTTTAAAAGGGAAAATAAACTAAATAAGGAAAATTTAAAAAAATTTAATTGTATTTTATTAAACAACGAAATTTTCCCCGCTTCTTCAACGGAAGTTAAATTAGGGGATTTTAGTAATTTATTTAACCAAACAATTGAATATATCGGAAAGAATTTTCTTTATATTTTAGAAATTTTAAATAACACTACAGATGCCAAGTTAAATAAACATTGTAGAGCAACAGCATCGCTTGCTGCTGAGTATGCAAAAAGTTTAAATTATAATGCAAAAATAGCTTGATTTTCTGGACTAGTTCATGATTTAACAAAAAGATGAACAATAGAAATGCATAGAGATTTTTTAGTAAAAAATGATATAGATGAAAAAGAAATTCCTGATTATAAATTACACCAAACTACAGCTTCTTTATGATTAGATAAATATTATAAAGTGCAAAATCCAGAAATAGTTAGAGCTATTTCTGTGCACACTTCTATTAATTATGAAATGTCAACTTTAGACAAGATTGTTTTTATGGCAGATAAATTGTGTCAAGGTAGAAAATGAGAAGGAATACAAGCTATTAGAAATTTAGCTTTTAGCGATTTTGATTTAGCTTTTAAAAAAGTAGTAGAGCATATTAAACATTTTAATTTAAACAAAACAACAGTTTCAAAAGAACAATTAGATATTTATGATTACTGACTTAACAAAGATTAAAAATGCATTGATAATTGCCGATCCAGAAGAAGAACATTTACTTATTCAAGAAGGATGAAACTTAAAAAAAACTATTAAAAAACTAAATAAAAAATTTTTAGTTTTTGAAAAAAATAATAATTTTCTAGTAGTTTTATATTCTGGTATTGGATTAATTAATGCTGCAAGTAGTACTACTTTACTACTTTCTGTTTTTAATAACATTGAAAATGTTTATAATTTTGGTGCAGTTGGTTCAATATCTAAAAAACATGATATTTTTGAGATAGTGATCCCAAAAAAATTTTTTAATATTGATACGCAAACTCCTTGATACAATTTTGGACAAACACCAGGGGAAAAACAGTATTTTTTAAATAAAATAAAAACAATAGAAAAAGTGAAATACAGCAATATCTGTTCTTCAAATTCATTTATTGATTCCAAAGAAAAAGCTATAGAATTCTATAAAAAAACAAAATGTGAAATATTTGATATGGAAAGTTTTGCCATTGCCCAAGTTTGTTCTCAAAATAAAATTAATTTTTTTAGTGTAAAAGCAATTTCTGACAAAATTTCGCAAGATGTAGATAATAAACTAGATATTAATTTTAGAATAAAAGAATCATCAAAAAAAGCCTTTTTATTTTTAATTAGCAAGATAATTGATAATTAATTTTCTTAATAATATTTATGTATTAAGAAAAGAGTGCTATAATAATAATGTAAAACAATTTTTCACAACCCAGTTTAATTTAAATAAATTAGATTAAACGAAAACTCCATTTCTACCGACAGTGGAGTTTTTTTAATAAAATTAGTATATTTACCATCGTTTTGTCTTTAAATTAAAATAATTTTCATTATTTTCTATTATTGATTGAACTAGTCACATTTTAATATTAGTACAGAATTTATTTTGTAACAAAACCAGAAAAAATCGGGATTTTTGGCGGATTTTGCTGAAATAAAATAGATAGGAAAATGTATTTGTTAAAGCAATTAACAATAAATCATTAGTGAAGATGACATTTTAATTAATAAAACCCCCCGAACATTTTGATTAATAATTTACAAATTTGCAAAAATTTTATAAATATTTCAGAAAAGTGCTATAATAATAATGTAAAACAATTTTTCACAACCAAGTTTAATTTAAATAAATTAAGTTAAACAAAAACTCCATTGCCACCTATATAATGGAGTTTTTTTATTTTCGACTTCAAAAAATAATTTTATTTTTTCAAACTTTATTTAAGTATAAATAAAATTATTATCCAGAGTTTTCCAGTTAATAGTAAAAAAGACAAAATCAACCAAAAATGGTTGATTTTATTGTTTTTGTTTTTCTTTATACTATTTTTGATAAAATTCCTTTTATAGCGTATTAATATTTGATATTATCTTTACTTTCATCAGTTTTATAATTTAAAGATTTACTTTAATTATTTTACTTTTAAATTCATTCAAAAACGATTGTTTGAAAATTAAATGCTCCTGTTTATGTCTATCATTCCCAAATATTTAGGATTATTTTCTAATTTTTATTATTACCAAAGATAACTTTTTAAATAATTTTTTAAAAACTTTACAACGGTTGGATATACTAATTATTATAAAAGAAAATTTCATTGTCAAACGGCACTATAATAGAATAACATTTAAAAAGAAAAAATATTTTTTAATACATAGTATCAACTTTTAAAAAAGTATTAAAAAAACCCGTCAATTAAGAATGACGGGACTCCATTTCCACCTATATAATGGAGTTTTTATATTAGGTCGTGAAAAATTAATTTTATTTTTTAAACTTTTACTTAATTATAAATAAAATGATTATTAATAAAATTAATATATTTTCCATGATTCTACTTTGAAATAAAACAATTTCTCACCCCTTTCTGTGACATAAAAACTTAGTCACATTTTAATATTACCACAGAATTTATTTTGTTACGAAAATACGGAAAAAGTTGGGTTTTTTGGTTTATTTTTCCTAAAATCAGTGTTAAAAAATCTTTTTAATTATTTTAAAAAATAAAGAATAATTTATAACTTGTTTACTTAGTTTTACATAGCAAAATTATTTAAAATTTTTATTTTTGATGTTTTTTCAAATATAAAGGAAAAAGCCTTTATATTAGGAAAATTTATGCAATATTTTAGTTTTTTATATAAAAAAATAAATAATTTTTAGAACTTTTAAGGTAAAAATTATGCATCAGTTTTTAAAATTGTTTTTTTTTTTTTTTGATTGTAATATAATTTATGAATAAAAACAAAATAAAAAGTATTTTATAAAATATACAAAAAGGAAAATTATGAAACGTTTATTATGCCAATTTAATAGAGACTTTGATAAAAAATTCTCTAAAACTTACCCATGAGTGTTAAAACACCCAAAACTAAAACACGGATTAGCTTTATTTAAAACAAGAAAAGAAGCTATGAACTGATTCTTAGCAGTAGGATATGAAAGTGCAATCTGATTCCAAACAGAAAAAAGAATCTTTGGTGGATTATTAATCATGGACAAAACTGAAGATGGTTTTGAATTTGAATTAAACACTGAAAAATTCGATGGAGACATTAAGTATGAAGAAGCAATGGAAGAATTTTACATTTTCCCAACTTCAAGATTAAGAAATCAAGAACAAGCAGATCAATTCTTAAAAGAAATAGTTGATTACAAAATTCTTGCTGATCACAAAACATATTTCCCAGCAAATGATGATTACATTCCAGAAAGAAAAATTTCAAGCAAAGATAGAGAAATTGAAAGATTAAACAGACAAATGGCAGATCTTGAAGAATTATTTAAAAATTCCAATGGATCTTATGCAAAAGAAATTGCTGTTTTAATGGAAAAATTAAGAGACAGTAACTCTGATAAAGAAGCTTTAAGAAAAGAAATTGAAAACTTAAAGAAAAAAATTCTTGAATCTTTAGATAAAGAACCAGAAAAAGTTATTGTTGAAAAAGAAAAACCTGTTTTTGTAGAAAAAGAAGTAGTTAAAGAAGTTGTAAAAGAAGTTCCTGTATACATTGAAAAAGAAGTAGTTAAGGAAGTTGTTAAAGAAGTTCCGGTATACATTGAAAAAGAAGTCGTAAATGAAGTAGTTAAAGAAGTTTACATTAACGAAGATAAAAAAGAACCAACAAAATACTCTAACTTCTATAATTTAGCTCCTTCAAAACAACTTGAAGCATTAGCAGTATATTCACAAAAACTTGAAAAAATTGCTTCTTCTTACGATGAAACAATGATCACATCAACTCAAGACAATAACCAAATCAAAAACGAATTAGATTTAGTATCTAAAGCATTAGAATCATTAGATCAAGCATTTAAAGATGATTATTCACAAAAACTATTACTTTTAGTTAAAAAAGCAACTAAAGAATCAAGTGATAAATTAATGGAAAAAATTAAAGTTTCAGAAGAGTTATTCTACTCAGATGAAAATGCAATTTACTATAAGAAAAATAAATTATCACATGAGTTGTCTTTCATCAATTATGAAAACAAACACATAGGATTTGTGGAAGAAAAGAATTATAAATATGGTGTTATTGAAAACTACAGTTTAAATAAATCACATTTCTTAGTATTTAAGAACAACGTAGTGCAAAAAGTAGAAAAATCAGATCAAAGTTCTGCTTTAACAAGCGGTTGAACAAGAAGATCTATTTGAACAACAATTATTTATTGAATCGCATACATAATTTTACTTGTAGTAGTAATTATTCTAGCAATTCAAATATAATATTTAACCTATATTTATTTACTCCAATATTAATAAAAGCAATATAAATATAGTATTAAGCACTTATTTAGTAAGTGCAAAAAGTAAAAATATAAAATAAATATTAATTATTTAAATTATTTGTATTATTAAATAAAATAATGCAATAAAACGAAAGGTAATTATGGCAAAACCAAGTGCGAAAATTGTGTTAGGTGGACTAGCAGCTGCTGCTTTAGTAACATCTGTAGTAACCACTGTAGTAGTTTTTTGAAATAGAAAAAGTAATGAATGAACTTCTGATGAATATGCAAAAGCAAAAGCAGAAGTACAACAATTAATTGATAAAGTTAAAGATCCAAAAGCAAAAAGAGCATTCCAAAATAGATTAAATAAATTAAAAGAATACTCTACTAAAAATGTTGATTTATTAAAACAATTAAAACAAGATGTTACAAAAGCTTTAGCTGATCAAAAAAACAACAGAAGTACTGAACAAATTTCTAAAGAAGTTGGAAGTAAAATTAATTCTATTTCTGACAAAACCCCAATTAAAAACATTTTAAAAGATGAATATAAAGCAACTGATACAACAAATAAAGGTTCTTTACTTTCATTAGAAGATAAAGTAGATAAAGTTTTAGAAGCACAAGACTTAATTTCTAAAGTTGAAGATGCTGAAGTTAAAAAACAATTATCAGACGATTTTGCAAACGCAAAAACTATTGAAGAAATTGATGCAATTATTGAAAAAGCAAAACAAGAAATAACTGCTAAACAAAATCAATTAGAGCAAGCTAAAAAAGAAGCACAACAAGTAATTGATTCATTAGATAATGTTGATAAAAAAGCAGATCTAAACAAAGAATTAAGAGAAGCTACAACTGCAGCTGAAATTGCTAAAATTTTAGAAAAAGCAAAACAAGAAAAAAATAAAGAAGTAAATTCTGATTTAACTTCTGATAAAGCAGAAGCATCTAAATTAAATGATTCTGTTAAAGATCAAAGTAAAAAAGATGAATTTGCTAAACAAATAGCAAATGCTACTTCAAAAGAAGAATTAGATCAAATTAAAGCTAAAATTGAAGAAACAATCAAAGCTGAATCAGGTGATGATGTTTTAGTTAACGCTAAAAAAGAAGCTTTAAAAGAAAAAGTAGATCAAAAGCCTAACCTTTCTGACGACAAAAAAACAGAATTAAAAACTGCTATTGATAATGCTTCTACTTTGGAAGATACAAAAGCAGCTGAAACAACTGTAAATAAAGAAATTGAATCAGCAAATAAAAAAGCTGATTTAGCAAAAGAAATCGAAAAAATTTCCGATCCTGCTAAAAAAGAAGAATTAAAAAATAAATTAAATGAAATTCAAGGATCATCAGATGATTCTAAGTTAGCAGAAGTTGAAAAAGAAATTGCTGATCAAATTTCTGATGCAAGAGCAAAAGCAGAAGAAGCAATTTCTAAATTAGATGGTTTATCTGAATCAGAAAAAGAAACCATTTTAAATAATTTAGATAAAGCAAACTCAACCGAAGATTTTGCTAATGTTACTAACCAAGCAAATAACCGTTTTGAAGAAGAAAAAGCAGCAACTAAAGAATTAGTTGACAAAATTTCCGATCCTGCTAAAAAAGCAGAATTAGAAAAACAATTAGAAGAAGCAAGCAATGTTTTTGATCTTAAAGATGTAGCAACAGAAGCAAAATTAGCTGATAAAAAAGCAGAACTTTTAGCTGAAGTTGAAAATTTAAGCGATGCAACTAAAAAACAAGAATTAAAAGATAAAATCACTAATGCAGATAGTGATGTATCTTTAGCAGTGCTTGAAAAAGAAATTGCACTTGAAAAAGCAAAAGAAGCAACAACAAATGATCTAGATAAAGCTAAATTAGATGCACAAGCAGAAATTGACAAAATTCAAGACCCAGCATTAAAAGAAGAATTAACTAAAGAAAAAGATTCAGCTCTTACTACCGAAGATTTAAATACAGTTATTTCTAAAGCAAAAGAAGCTCAAAAATCCGAATTAGAAGAATTAAAAACAGCAACTGAAAACGCAATCAACAAAGTTACTGATCCTTATGAAAAAGAAAAACTTCTTCATGACTTAAATAACGCTTCTAATAAAGAAAATGCAACTGATGAATTACTTGTTATTAAAGAACAAGCAGAAAAACAAGCAAACAACGAGTTAGCTAAAGCAAAAGAAGCAGCACAAGCTGAAATCAATAAAGTAACTGATGAAGCTAAAAAAGCAGAATTAAACAAAGAATTAGAAGCTGCTACAAGCATTGATACAGTTAATGAAGTAAAAGCAAAAGCACAAGCAGAAGTTGCAAAACAAACTTCAAATTCCAAAGACTTAGCAGCCCACGAGATTAGCAAAGTTAGTGATCCTGCTAAACAAGCAGAATTAAACAACGAACTTGCAAATGCTTCTACACCGGAAGAAGTACAAACAGTCGCTAATAAAGCTAAAGAAGCACAAAATGCTGAAATTGAAGCAGCAAAAGCAGCAGCAAAAGCAGCAATTGATGCATTAGATCCAACTAAATCACAAGCATCCATCGATGCTTTAAATACAGAATTAGCAGCAGCTACTACTTTAGAACAAGCAAATGCTATTAAAGCAAAAGCAGAACTTGCAAAACAAAAAGAAAGCGTAACCTACCCTGTTGCAGCTTTAAAATTAGAGGCACAAGCTGAAATTTCTAAAGTAACTAATAGTGAAACTATAAAAGAACTTAACGATAAATTAGCAGCAGCAACAACACAAGATCAAGTACAAAAAGTTATTGACCAGGCAAAAGCAGAACAAGTAAAAGAACTTGCAGTTGCAAAAGCACAAGCAAATGCTGAAATTGCAAAAGTAACTAATCCAGAAGTTAAAGAAGCATTAAACAACGAATTAAGTGCTGCTATTTCAACTGCTGAAGTTAATGCAATTATCCAAAGAGCAAAAGAAGCACAACAAAGAGAATTAGCTGCTCTAAAAGCAGAAGCATTAGCAGAAATCAACAAATTACCACAAAGTGATTTAAAAGATCAACTTAAAGATAATTTAGAAGCTGCTACAACTCCTGAAGCAATTAATGCACTAAAACAAGACGCAATTGATGAATTAACAAGAGCAAAAGCAAAAGCGCAAGAAGTAGCATTATACGAAATTAACAAAATTGTAGATCCTACAACAAAAGATGCTCTTAAAAAAGAATTAGAAGCAGCTTCTTCACTAAGTGCAATCAATGATGTAAAACAAAAAGCAATGGATGCAAATGCTTTAGAATTAGCAAAAGCTAAATCAAAAGCACAAGCAGCAATTGATGAATTAGATCCACTTAAATCACAAGAGTTAATTGACCAATTAACTAAAGATTTAAACTTATCTTTTTCAATTAGTGCAGCAAATGAAGTAGAAGCAAAAGCTAAATTAGCAAAAGTACAAGAAGCAGCTACCGATGAATTAGCAGCTAAAAAATTAGAAGCAGAAGCAGAAATTAATAAATTAGGTGATCAAACAACTAAAGATGAATTAAATGCTCTAAAAGATGCATCTGATACTTTAGACAAAATTCAAGAAGTAATTAATAAAGCAAAAGATAAACAATTTGAAGATTTATCTAAAGCAAGAGAAGCAGCTTCATATGAAGTAGAAAAACTTACAAACCCAGAAGTTAAAGATGCTTTAAATAACGAATTAAGTGCAGCTAAAAGTCTAGAAGCTCTTAATGCTATTAAAGAAAGAGCAAAAGAAGCACAAGCAACTGAATTAGCAAACGCTAAAGAAAGTGCAAAACTTGAAATTGCTAAAGTAAGTGATCCTGAAACCAAAAAAGAATTAACACAACAACTAGAAAATGCAAATAACATTAGTGTTGTTAAAGATATAGAAGCTAAAGCAAAAGAAAATAATCCTTCTACTGAAACAAAAGTTACTAAAAATGATGTAACTTATGAAATTGAAAAATTAAGTGATACTACTGCCAAAGAAAACTTAACTTCTGAATTAGAAAATGCTAAAACACCAGAAGAAGTACAAAAAGTTAAAGAAAAAGTAGAAGCACAAAAAGCAAAAGAATTAGAAGCAGCTAAAGCAAAAGCAAGAGAAGAAATTGCAAAACTAGATACAACTAATTCTGCTGCTGCTATAACTAACTTAAATAATGAATTAAACTCTGCTAATGATATTAATGCAGTTAATGAAGTTATTTCAAAAGCTAAAGTAGAAAAAGCAAAAGAAAGTGCAGCAACAGATTTAGATAAAGCTAAATTAGATGTAAATGCACAAGCAGACAAACTACTTAATAATGATAAAAAAGAAACTTACAAGCAAGAAATTGCCGCAGCTACAAACGAAAGTGAATTAAATAACGTTAAAGATAGAATTAACGCTGATTTAACTACTGAATTAAATAATTTAAAAGAAGCAGCAAAACAAGAAGTTAAAACAAGTGATATTAATCCTTCAATTGCTGCTAAATTTAATGCTGAAATCGATGCAGCAACAACCCCAGCACAAGTAGAGAAAATTAGAAATAGATTTAAAGATTACTTTAAAACAGAAGTACAAGATGTTATTAATTCCTTATCTGATTCAAATAAAGAAAAAGCAGCATTAAATCAAGAATTAGCACAAGCAAATGAAATTTATGAGCTTAATTCAATTAAAAATAGAGCACGTGTTTCTAAAGAAAATGAAGTAAATAATGCTAAACCACTTGCTTCTTATGAAATTGAAAAACTAACTAATCCAGAAATTAAAGAAAAATTTAATACTGAATTAAATAATGCAACTACTCTTGCAGAAGTAGAATCTATTAAACAAAGAGCAAAAGAAGCACAAGCAACTGAATTAGCTAATGCAAAAGAAATTGCTAAATTTGAAATTAGCAAAATAACCGATCCAACTACAAAAGCAACACTTGAAGATGAACTTGCTGCTGCAACTAATGTAGTGCAAGCAAATGAAGTTGCTAATAAAGCAAAAACAGCAAAAGCAAAAGAAAATGCATCAACTAATGAAGATAAAGCAAAAGTTGAAACAAATGCACAAGCAGATCAAATTCTTGATGAAGCTAAAAAAACAGAGTTTAAAGATAAAATTAATAATGCTATAACTATTGAAGAAATCAATGCAATTAAAAATGAAATTGCAAATGATTTAACAACTCAATTAAACGAGCAAAAAGATAAAGCAAACGCTTTAAAAGATAAACTTTCAAATCAAGAAATTAAAGATAAATTTGCTGCTGAAATTAATGCTGCTACTACAAGTACTCAGTTAGAAGCAATTAAAGATAGAATTACTAAAGCATTAAAAGCAGAAGCACAAGCTGCAGTTAATTCATTAGAAAAAGAATCGCAAAAACCTTCTTTAAATCAAAAATTAGCAAGTACTAATTCTCCTGAAGAAATCGTTAAAATTAAAGAATTTGCACAAGCATTACTTGAAGCACATTTATTAACTGATAAACTTCAATCTTCTAATGAAAGGACAAAATTTGCTCAAGAACTTGATGCAATAAATGATGAAGATAAAGTAAAAGTTGAAGAAATAATCCAAAAAATTAAAGAAGCAATTGCAAAACAAGGTAATGCTGATTCAATCCAATTAGCAAAAGAAAAAGCAAAAGCAGAAATAGCAAAAATTCTTAATGAAAGAGATAAAGCAAGTTTAAATGGTGAATTAGTACATGCTTCATCATTAAGTGATGTTAATGCAATAATTGAAAAAGCTAAACAAAAACAAGAGCAAGAATTAAGTGAACAAAAAACTCAAGCTAACATTAAAGCAAATGATATTAAAGATGATGCACTTAAAGCTGATCTTAAAGCAAAAGTAGATGCTGCTACAAATATTGAAGAATTAAATAAAGTTAAAAAAGCAATAGAAGATCAACTTGCTAAAGAACTAGCAGCAGCAAAACAAGCAGCAGAAGTTGAAATTGCTAAACTAAGCGATGAATCTAAAAAACAAGAGTTAAGAACTGAATTAGAAGCAGCAACAACTACTGATGATGCTAATGCAGTTAAAGATAAAGCGCTAAGAGAAAAAGAAAAAGAACAATACTCTAATGAAGTAGATAGAAAGAAAGTTGATGCTCGTTCTGAAATAGCTAAATTAACTAAACAAGAAAATAAAGATCCTTTAAATACTGAATTAGCTTCTGCTGATACAGTTGAATTAGTACAAGCAGTAATAGATAAAGCAATTGCAAAACAAAAAGAAGAATTAGATCAAACAAAACAAGAAGTTAAATCTGAAATTGCAAGAATTTTAGAAGATCCTAAAAAAACTGAACTTTCAAACAAAGTTGATCTTTCTTCAGTTGATACAGTTGCTAAAGTAAATGCTATTAAAACAGAAGCACAAGAATACTTAAAAACTAAAAAAGCAGAAGTAACTAAAATGGTTGCTAAACTTGAAGGATTAACTAATAAATCAGATTTTGATACTGAATTAACAAATGCTGATACAGAAACTAAATTAAAAGCATTAGAACAAAAAGTTAAAGAAGCAATTCAAGCTGAAAAAGATAAATTAACTAATTCAATTAATGATGGAACAATTACTAAACAAGATGTAATAAGTAGTTTAATCGATGAAACACATAATGCTAATTCTATTGCAGATCTTAAAGCAATTGAAACAAAAGTTGCTAAAGAAAAAGAATTGCAAAGAGCAAGAAATGAAGCAATGAAAATTGTTAACAAATTAAGTGATGATAATCCTAAAAAATCAAAAATTACAACTGCAATTAATAATACATCTAAATTCTCTAATATTACTTTAGAAAAAAACAAAGCACAAGCATTATTAGGTTCTTATAAAACTGATGCAGAAGCAGCAATAAGAAGATTAACTGGTGATGATACACTTGTAAATAAATATAATGGTAAAACAGCAGAAGGTAAAACTGAAGCAGAATATAAACAAGCAAAAACCGATGCTCTTGCAGATTTAAGTAGAAAAGCACAAGAAGTTAAAAATCAAATTGATGCACTTGGTTTATCAAATACTCAAAAAGATCATTTCAAAAATGAAATAAATAATGCACATAATGACAATAACTCTGATATTAGTTCATTTACTACAATTAAAGGAACTGCAGACGATTTATTAACAAAAGTTAATGAAGCAAAAGCATATGTAAGTAACCTTAAAGCAGCACAGTCTTACAAAGATAAAATTGATGCAGCTTTAAATAATGATGCAGTTAAAGCAATTAGAGATGATGCGATGAGACGTCTAGAAGAATCTAGAACTAATGCTACAAATGCTGTTAATACATTAAGAGGATTAAATCAAGATGGTGAAACACATGATACATATACTGCTAAATTAACTGATGCTGGAGATAATCAAGATAAACTTGATGCTTTACGTATTGAAGCAACTGCAAAATTTGTTAATATTAGAGATGCAGTTGAATCATCAATTAATTCCATTAGTAATGCTTCTAAAAGAGAAGAAATTACTAATGAATGAAAAGCGTTAAAAGCAAGTTGAGATACAAATGTTGAGAAGAAAACTGTAACAGAAATTTATAAAATAAGAGATAAAGTTACAAAAGAAAATGCTCGTCAACTAGCAGAAGATGCAATTAATAAATTAGTAGATGGAAATGAGAAAACCAATTTAAGTAAAACTATTAATAGTTCTAGTTCTAATATTGCAAAAATTGAAGAAGCAAAACAAAGTGCAATCAAATCTCTTGATACTTCTTTAAGAGAAGCAAATGAAGCTGTTGCTAAATTAGCAGGTCACAGTGATCATGATACTTTAAATAATAAAATTAATCCAAATAGAGAAAATCAAACAGAATTAATTAAAATACGAGAAGAAGCAAAAACTAAATTTAATGATAAAGTTTCTGAAGTTAGAGCAATTATTAATAGTTTAACTGGAAGTACAACTGAAAATGCTTCAGACTATAATTCTAAGAAAAAAGAATTAAATGTTCAACTTAATGCTGCAGGTGATGTAACTAAATTAGAAGAAATAAAAACAAAAGCAAAACAAGCAAAAAGAGATGAAACTAATTTAGAAAGTGCTAGAGCACATGCATTAGAAGATGTTAAGAGATTAAAAGATGATACTATAGAAAAAACTAATATTACTAATGCTATAAATAATGCAACAACTCCGGGAGAAATAAGAGACCAAGAAACAGAAATTGCTAAAATTATCAATGCACAAAAAACAACAACAAATAATGCAATTTCAAAATTAGATGGACATCCAGATAAAGCAAGTTTAAAAAGTAGAGTAACTGCTGCTGAAAATCAAGAAAATGAGCAAGGAAGATTAGAATCTATAGAAAATGATGCAAATGATAAATTTACTGCTTCAAAAAGATTAGCACAAGATGAAATTGAAAAACTTGCTTCAACTAATCCAAAAAGACAAGAGTTAATGACTAGCTTAAATAGCACTAATACAAATACTGTAACTAAATTAAATGAACTTAAAGAAGAAGCAAAAAAACAAAAACAACTTGAAGATGCAAGAAATGCTGCTTTGCCAGTTATTGAAAGATTAAAAGATTCTAAAAAATCTGAACTTAAAAATGCTATAAATACTGCAACTGAAGTTTCTCATATTGAAGCTAAAAAAACAGAAGCAGAAGGAATCTTAACTACTGAAAAAGAAAAAGCAAGAAAAGCAATAGAAAAACTAACTGGTGATGATTCACTAAAAGGAACCTTTAATGGACAATCTGGTAATGGTAGAACACAAGAACAATATGAAACAACAGTAACTGAAGTAAAAAAAGAATTTGTAAAAAAACAAGATGCAGCTAAAACTACTATTGATGGATTAAGTCATTTAAGTGAAGAAAGAAAAAATCATTTTAAAAATGAAATTACTAATACTTTAGCTAATGAAAATGCTGATATTAGTTCTATTAATACTATTGTTGGTAATGCAACAGATGAAAACAGAAGAGCAGAAGAATTAGCAAGTGCTAAAGCACAAGCTGTGAATATTGCTAATAAATTAATAGTAAGAAACGGAACTAATGAAAGAGGAAGAGAACAAATAAATAGCGATATACAAAATGCAGACTCAGTAGGAAGAGTTGAAGAATTAAAAAAAGAAGCACAAAAAATTCTTGATAATAAAGTAACTTCAGTAACTAATAAACTTCCTATCTTAGAAGGTTTAAATGAAGGTGGTAACCAAACAAAAGCAAATTACGATAACAGATTATCTAATTTAAAAGCAAATAATCAAGCAACTTTAACAGAACAAGAATTAGATACATTATTAAGTGATATAACAATTGCTTATGATAATATTTTTGATAGTGTACAAACTGCAATTAATAACTTACCAAATGATGCAGAGAAAAAACCTTTCATAACTGAATTAGGTACAAAAGGTACCTTAAAAAAAACAAATAGTACAGTAGGTAAATTAAAAGGTATTAAACAAAGAGCAGAAACTGCACTTAGTCAATATAATCAAGAAAAAGAATTTGCACTAAGAGAATTAGCAAAACTTAAAGATGGTAATAGTCTAAAAACAACTGAAAGCAAAATAATTAATGGTGAAAATTCATCGACACGTCAAATTGGAGAAGCAAAAGATCGTATAACAGATGCATTAATTATATTAAGAGATGAAGCTAAAACTTATATTAGTAATAAATTTAGTAATGAAACACCAAACTTGAAAACTGAGCTATCTAATCAATTAAATTCACCAAATCTAACTGAACAAAATATTGAAGATATTAAACAAAGAGCTGATGAAGCATTTAATAAAGTTACAGAACTTAACTTAATTAAAGAAAAATTAACCCAATCTAATCATATAAATGCAATTAATACTGCTAAAGCTAATGCTACAACAGTGCAAGATATTCAAAATGCTATTAATGAAGCAAATAGAAACTTAAATCAAGAGCAAAATGCTGAAAAAAAATCTATAAAAAACCAATTAATTTCTGCAAATGATGATGGTACAGGTTTAGTAGATAAATTTATACAAAGTTATGGAGCATATGAATATATTCAAAAAGGGAATAATTGAGCAAAAGAAATTAATAATGAAAATACTTCATTAGATAGATTAAGACAAATAAAAGAAGAAGCAGAATTAATAATAAATAAACTAAAAACAGAAGCATTAAATGCAAACTTTGAAATTCCTGATTCTTCTAATGCTAAAAGAGGTAATTTAAATAGAATCAATGATACAAGAGCAAGTTTAGCTGATTTAAAATTTGCTAAAGATCAAGCAGTAGGTTTACGTACTACTGAAAGAGAAAGATTAGAATCTCAAAAATCTAATGCTAGAGCAGAAATTGCTAAACTTGAAGGTGATGGATACAATAAAGATAAACTAACAAAAGAACTTAATGAAGCAACACAACAATCACAATATGATGCAATTCAAGAAAAAGCAAGACAAGTTATTGAAGCTAAAAAAGTGCAAGTACAAGGTAAAATTACTTCAAATAATAAAATGCCACAAGATGAAAAAACAAGTTTTGGAACAAGAGTTAGAAATGCATCAACAATTGAACAATTGATTCAAATTGAAAATGAAGCAGATAACTATGTATTTGTAGAAGATCCACTTGCAAGCACAAAACGTGATGCAACTAATAGAATTTCAACAAAAGCACAATCAACTCCTGCTGGAGCGCCTTCTTCTTCTTCTTCTTATAAACTAACACTTGAACAAGCAGAAGAATACAATGATAGAATAAGAAAAGCAACTACACCAGAACAAATTAAAACAATTGAAGAAGAATTTATTAGAACCACATTCTTTGAAAATAGAAGAATTGTTACATTAAAACAAGCAGTAGCTAACTATATCACTCCACAAGTTGGAAATGATACCAATAAATTCAAGGCTTGAATTGACTACTTTAAAAATACATTGGAAAATGAAACATCAATCAGAGAACTTGGTAAAAAATTCGTGCAATATGCTAATACAAACAATATTGGTGGTAACCAATCTGAAGCTCACCGTCAAGACTTATTAAGAGAATGACATAAATGAGCTCAAGAACCAGGTATTGAATGAGCTAAAGGATTGCTACTCAATTCAAACATAACATTTGATCAAAAATACAACTTGATTGATCAATTACTTCTAGTACATTCATTATTTGATCTAACTGATTGATTGAAAGTTGCAAATAGAGTTGATAGTAACATTCCAAGTACAATTCCAACAAGTAGTAACATTAGATTCTACGATGGACACAATTGAACTGAAATTCAATAAATCAAAATTAATACAGGATTTTTCCTGTATTTTTTTGCTTTTAGATTATAATTTAAATAATAAATAAAAGGAGAATAATGAGCAAAAAAAGACTAGTAGATTTGTTTGCAGGAGCAGGTGGATTAACTTGAGGTTTTTACAAAAATAATTTTGAAATTGTAAAAACAGTTGAGTTTTGAAAACCTGCAACTCTAACTTATAACTTAAATTTTAAAACTGAGATTTCACCTTGTGATATTACTTTACAAGAAACCAAAGAAGAACTTAGTCAATTAAAAGATATTGACATAGTAATAGGTGGTTTTCCCTGCCAAGGATTTTCAATGGCTGGTAAAAGATCTCAAAATGATGAAAGAAATAAGCTTTATTTACACACAATTGAAGTAATTATTAAATTACAACCCACTGTGTTTGTTTTAGAAAATGTAAAAGGTATTTTATCTTATAAAGAAAGCGATGG
Organism: Mycoplasma sp. 613B; assembly: GCF_054343485.1. Lineage (NCBI taxonomy): Bacteria > Bacillati > Mycoplasmatota > Mollicutes > Mycoplasmatales > Mycoplasmataceae > Mycoplasma > Mycoplasma sp. 613B. Next base: position 27,518 of record NZ_JBTGVH010000011.1, read on the forward strand.
TATTAAAGTAACTGACAAAATAGAGCAAATATTCACTCAAAATGATTATTTTGTTTCTTATTTATTACTTGATAGTTCTAACTTTGGTGTTGCTCAAAAACGTGAAAGAGTTATTTTTATTGGTTCTAAAGACAAAGAAAAAGTACAACAAACAATTGAATTGTTAAAAAATACCAAACAAAAAATGAAAACAGTTAAAGATGCAATTGCAGATTTAGAAGAAATAAGTGAAAATAAAGATTTTAATCATATTTTTACTAAACACTCACCAGAATTTATAGAAAAAATTTCTTTAACACCTGTGGGACAATCTGTAATGAAAAATTTTAAAGATGCTTTTAGAAGATTAGATTATAATAAACCATCATTAACAGTAAAAGAAAATCACGGTGGTGTTCATGTTCATCCTAAACTGAACCGAGTATTAACTCCGCGTGAATTAGCAAGACTTCAAAGTTTTCCAGATGATTTTCTTTTTGTTGGTTCTAAATCAGATGTTTTAAAACAAATAGGAAATGCAGTTCCTGCAAAATTATCTTATGAAATAGCAAAAATAATAAGAAAGGTATTTTTCAAAGAAAGTGAACAAAAATAATTATTGAGAAAAATCACAAGAATTTCTTCATTTTATAGAAGAACAAATTAGTAAAATTTTAGATTTAACTAATAACAAAATAGAATTAAAAGCAAATAATGTTAATTTGTTAAATAATGAAAATAATTGTATAGAAAGTTCTACGGCTATAGGTTTTTTGATAGAAGAATATATTAGTTCTGAATTAGAAAGAATTACAAATCATCCTTTAAGTATCTATAAAATCAGAAAAATAAAACAAACTCAAACTTCTAGTTATGATTTTTATTGTGAAAACGAAAATGATATTTTTGTGGTAAATTTAAAGGTAGCAAAGAAAATAAATGATGCGGTTGCAGCAATTAAACAGTTAAAAACAGATTATAAAAGTTTAGTCCAAACTAAAAAACAAGTTCATTTTCTTGTTTTAAAATTTAATTATTCATTTGAAGTAGAAAACAATAATAAATTTGTTTTTCTAAATGATTTGTCAGGATTTTTCTTAGAAGAGATTGATTTTTCAAAGAACCATCTTCAAGATAAAAGAAATTGAAGTTCAACTTTTAACTATGATTCAGGTAGGTTGATGGTAACCAAAATTTTTCTTAAAAATAATAAAAAAGAAATTAAAGATATAAATTATAAAACAACTCTAGAAGAGATATTGAATTTAAATAAAGAAAAATAAGGTATATTTATTTGCTTATGTGATAATAGTTACAAATTTTAAGTTTCCCAGTTTTAATAACGAAAAATCGTTTATGCCTATTTTATCGGGCAAAACGGTTTTTATTTATCTAATTTAATTACATTTTTTTAAGTTTGCCATAATCATTGTAACTGTAAGGAATTTTGTGCTAAATTTGATAATATGCTTTTATTTCACTTTTTATTTATTTTTTGTTATATCATTTGATTTTTTGCAAAATTTAACCCTAAATTGGAATTGGGTTTTTGATAATAAAAAAAGCTAACATTAAGATGTTAACTTTTTTATATTGTTTAAAACTTTGCGATAATTTAGTTTTATTGAATTTCTGTTCAGTTATATCCGTCAAAGAATCTAATTGTACTACTTGTAGGAATTGAACTTGGAATATTGTTGTCTGCTTTATGTGCTTCATTCAATCAATCTGTGAAGTCAAATAATGAGTGAATTAATACTAATTTATCAATTAATCTATATTTATCATCTCAACTTAGAGTTGTTGAATTTAAGACTAATCCTTTTGCTCATTCAACTCCAGGTTCTTGTGCTCATTTGTGTCATTCTTTTAGTAATTCTTGACGGTGAGTTTCTGATGTTGCACCACCAATGGCATTACTATTTACATATTGAACAAAGTTTCTTCCAAGTGTTTTGATTGATGTTTCATTTTCCAATGTATTTTTAAAGTAGTTGTATCAAGCAACAAATTTATTAGTATCATTTGCAACTTTTGGTGTTACATATTGACCAATTTGTTGTTTCAATGTAACAATTCTTCTGGTATCAAAGAATACTGTTTCAATGTATTCTTTTTCGATTCTATTTACTTCATCAACTGAAGTTGCATTTCTAACTCTTACATTAAATGTTTCTATTTGTTCTTGTGTTAGTTTATATATAGAAGAAGAAGAAGAAGAAGGCGCTCCTTCAACAGAAGATTGTCCTTTTTGTGTCATTCTAGTAATTGTTTCTTCTTTTGCATCTCTAATTGGGTCATCAACATATGAGTAGTTGTCTACATCGTGTTCAATAGCATTCAAGTCTGCAATTGTTTGAGCAGCTTGAATTCTTTGTCCCAATCTATCTCTTTCGTCTTGTCTTGTAATTTTTGGATTTCCTGTAACTTTTCCTTGAACCTGAGTTCTTTTATTTTCAATAACTTGTCTTGCTCTTTCTTCTATTTCATCATATTGTTGTTGAGTTGTTGCTTCATCAAGTTCTTTAGTTAATTTATCTTGGTTGTAACCATCACCTTGGAGTTTAGCAATCATTGCTCTAGCATTTGCTTTTTGTGTTTCTCTGTCTGCTCTTTCTTTTTGCACAATATTAATTGCATTTGTTTTGTATGTTTCATAATCTTCGGCACTATTATCATAATAGTTTCCTGCTGATCCATTATTAATAAGATTTAAAATTCTTTGTTTTTCAAAAGAATTACTAATACTATTTGCTTCAGTTATTGCTTCTGCTTTTAACTTGTTAAGAGTTGATTCAGCTTCATCTTTTATACGTTTAATTTCATCAAGTGAAAGATTTTGATCTTTTAATTTTCTATTTCATTCTTTACCTTTAGCATTTCATGGACTTGAAAGACTACTATTAGTGAATTTTTCTACAATTGCTTGCGCAGCACTTCTAATTGGACCTTTTTGTGCTTCATCTTCTTGTTGTTTTAATGTTTTTGCTTGAGCTAAAATTTGTTCCAATCTTTCAATACTTGCTGCTGGTTGTACTGAACCATCAGGAGTACCTTTTACTTTATCAATAGTATTTTGTTTATTTTGTTCGCTTAATTTTTCAGCAAATACTAATACTTCTTCTTTTTTGGTATTAAATATTTCATCTGCTTGTGCTTTTTTAGATTCAATATTAGCTTGACTTAATACATGACCATTAAGTTCTGCAATTAAAGTTTCTTTTGTACCACTGGTATCACCAGCTAATTTATCAGTTATATAAGTTTGAGCCTCTCTATTTAATCTTTCTAATTTAGTAGTTATTTGAACTTTAACATCTCTAACATCTTTTCCTGTTGCAGTTGAATCAGGTTTAATTGCATTTTTGTAGAATTGGTTTGCATTATTTTTAATAGCATTTCCATCTTGTAACATATCTATATATTCTTTAAGTGAAGGAAGTTCTCTTTCTCTATCGATTTTGTTAATTACTGCTGTTACTTCAGCATCAATTTCTTTTACCTTAGTAATTGTTTTATCATCAGCAGGTCCATTTAACATTTGTTGTCATTTTCTAACTAAATTGTTTTTGTCTTCACCTTCTGGTAATCCGTTAATCTTACCTTTAGTAACACTTGCTACAGTGTTAAATTTATGTTCAGCTTCATCTTTAAGTCTATCTAGTTTTAGTTGATTATTGCCAGCTTCTGTTAATTTGGTATTGTATCTATCATAAGTTTGATCATTACCTTCATCCAACCCTCTTAGTTTAAGGACTTCAGTTTCTGCTGCTCTTATGGAATTGTCAATTAAAGTTTGTGCATTTTGTTTTAATGTATTTACTTCTGAAACTGATGTAGCTGCTTCGATATTTCTTAAAACTTGTTCTCTTGTACCACCTTCATTTTGTGGTTTTAAGTTATTAGCTACTCCAAGAGCCGATGCTTTAGCACTCGCTAATTCTTCTGCTCTTCTGTTTTCATCTGTTGCATTACCAACAATAGTATTAATAGAACTAATATCAGCATTTTCATTAGCTAAAGTATTAGTAATTTCATTTTTAAAATGATTTTTTCTTTCTTCACTTAAATGACTTAATCCATCAATAGTGTTTTTAGCTGTAGCTTGTTTTTCTTTAAATTTATTAGTTGCTTCAGTTACTGTTGTTTCATACTGTTCTTGTGTTCTATCATCAGCAGATTGTCCATTAAAGGTTCCTGCCTTGTATTGGACTTAGATATAAAAAAAAGAAAGGAGAAAAAATCAATTTTAGATATTTATAACAACATTGATATACGAGATATCCATAAATACTTTGTGAAAATTGTAAAATGTTATAAAACTAAAATCAAAATAAATTATAAATAAAAATTAGTAGAATATTTTAGAAAAACAAGATTAAATTGCGATATTCTTTTAAAGAAAAGATGAAGATTTTTATAGTCATATTTAAGGTACTATTTTTTAAATTATTTTAAATTAAAAATAACTAAAATTATCGTAAATATAGAGTAAAATTTTAGGAAAAATAAACCAAAAATCCCAATTTTTTCCGTATTTTCGTAACAAAATAAATTCTGTGGTAATATTAAAATGTGACTAACACTTTAGTCACATAAGGAGGTGAAAAATGTATTTAAAATAAAGGTTCAAAAGTGGAGCGAATTTTAATTTTAATAATTATAATTCTAATATTAATTAAATTTTAAAATAATTAATACATTTTCCACTAACCTTAAATAAAAACTCCATTTTAAGGGAATGGAGTTTTTTTCATTAATTAAGTTGAACTTAATTAATTAGGATTGTGAAAATGTATTTATACTATTATTATAGCACTTTTTGGCAATGTATTCAATTTTTTTGTAGAAATTTTTTTTGAATAAAAAATATTATCTTGTAAAGTAATGTTTTATTATTTAAAAATATTTTATTAAACAATGTAATATAATATTAATATGTATAAAAGAAAAGGATAAAAATGAAATTAGATAAATATCTTGGAGAAACAACTGAATATGAAAAAAAAGAAAAAATAGAAAAAAAGGATTTCTATAGTTGATTAAAAACAGTAAGTGCTTTTGCTAATACAAACGGTGGAAAAATCTTTTTTGGTATAGAAGATAAAAGTGATAAATTAGTGGGATTAACAGATATTTACAAAGACTCTGATTATATTAGTAGCGTCATAAAAGATGTTATGGAACCACTTCCATCTTTTGATTTAAAGATTTATGAAGAACAAGACAAAAAATTTATAGTTTTAGATGTAAAAAAAGGTCAGCAAACTCCTTATTATCTAAATAAAGGCGGTAGTTACCTTGCTTATAGAAGAATAGGAAATCAAAGTGTAGTCATAAAGGGAAACGATTTAAAAACTTTAATTCTTCAAGGTTCTAATGAAACTTGAGATAGTTTTAAAACCAATATCAGCTATGATGTTTCTTCCTTTAGTTATTTAATTTCATTTTATTATCAAATTACAGAACATAAACTTACATTAAAAGACTTTAAATCCTTTGGATTAGTTTCAAATGATAATTATTTAAATAATAGTGGAGCACTATTAGCAGATGGTCAAATAGTAAGACATTCAAGAATTTTTGCAACCAGATGAAATGGATTAACAAAAACACATTCACTTGCAGAAGCTTTAGACGATGAAGAATTTAGTGGTAATTTATTATATTTATTAGATTCTGGAATTAAATTCATTTCCAGAAATTCCAAAAATATGTGAAAAAAGATAGATTTTGGTCGTAAAAATTATCCTGATTATCCTATGAAGGTAATCCAAGAAGTTTTGGTTAATGCTTTAATTCATAGAGATTATTCAATTAAAGGAGCTGAAGTAACTATAAACATTTTTGATGATAGAATGGAAATTTCTTCACCTGGTGGAATGTATAATGGTAAATTAATACAAGAAGAAAATATTGAAGAAATCAATTCTGAAAGAAGAAATCCAATTATTGCCGATCTTTTTAGTAGATTAAATTTAATGGAAAGACGTGGTAGTGGTTTACTCAAAATATTTGATTATTACCAAAAAGAAGAAAATTATAGTCAAAAGTTAAAACCGGAATTTAAATCAGATAATAGAAGATTTACTGTGATTTTAAAAAATTTAAATTATAAACAAAATATTGAAGGTTTTGAAATAGAAGAATATAAGGAAAATACAAAAAATCTAAATTTTAAAATTGATTATAAACAAAAAAACAAAAACTTAATAAAACCGGAGATAAATATAGAAACCGGAGATAAATTTGACAAAACACCGGAGATAAATATAGAAACCGGAGATAAATTTGACAAAACACCGGAGATAAAT
>NZ_JBTGVH010000012.1:0-30365 GCF_054343485.1 Mycoplasma sp. 613B
TCAAATGAAATGGGCGTATAATACTACTTTTTGCAAAAAAGTCAAATAATTTATCTAGAAATAGCAAAAAATTGTAAAAAACAAGAATTTTATTATAAGAAATAGGGTTTTGTTATCAATTTCTTCCAACAGACCTATAATAATTCAAATAGATTTTTAGATCTATTTTAAAAAACTTTAAATATAAAGGAGAAATTATGAAAAAAAGATTTAAATCAGTTTTATTATTAGGTTTACCAACACTAACAACTGTTTTTGCAGTTGTTTCATGTTCTAATCCTGCTAAAACTACTAACGAAACTAATCAATCATTAGATTATACAACCTATGGAATTGCTAAAGCAAACCAAGTAAAAGAAAGAGTATTAGAATTTCCTGCTGCAAGAGGAGAAAATAGAATGGATGAAAACGGAGTTTTCTCATTCCACTTACATAACACACCAGTACAAGGAGTTTCAGGTGAGTGAACAGCTTTTGCAACAGAAGTAAAATCATTAACTGATAACACTCTTGTAAAAGACACAAAAGGAAAACCAGTAGTTAAAAAAGCTATGGCGATGGCAAAAGAAGTAGATGCTTCCAAAGATTTTCCATTAGTATTTTCATGAACTGGTGACAATAAACTTACAGAAGGAAAATTCTATACATTCATTTTTTGAAAAAATGACGGCACAGAAAAAATAACTTTCAAAAATGATTTTATTAAAGACAATAAAGACATTTTCCCTGCAACTTCCATTAAAACAATTACTAATTTATCAATTGACTTTACTGTACCAGAATATGGAGTAACTAAACTTACAACAGGAACTGTAAAAGAAAGACAATTAGAATTTCCAGCAGTTAGAAGTGAAAACGTATTAGATGCAAATGGTATATTTACTTTTAAATTACATAACACACCAGTACAAGGTGTTAAAGGAGAATGATTAGCATTTGCAACAGAAGTAACTTCATTACATGACAATACTTTAGTAAAAGATGCTAATGGAAAACCAATAGTTAAAAAAGCTATGGCTATGGCAAAAGCTAATGCAGACGTAGTTAATGAAAATGCTTTAGAATTTTCATGAACTGGAGACAATAAACTAACAGAAGGAAAATTCTATACATTTATTTTCTTTGCGAAAGATGGGACTGAAAGAATAGTATTTAAACCAGAATTTGTAGTTGAAAGCAAAGATACATTTGAAGCAATAAAAGGAACCTCTACAAGAAAATCAAATTCAACAGAAACAATGCATTCAATGGATAAATCAAATATGATGATGAAAGATTCTAGCGATAAATCAACATCAAAACAAAATCCTAATACTTCAAATGATATGATGCATTCTGATTCTAATAGTATGGAAAAAAATAAAACAACATCAGATAATTCAATGATGAGTGGTGACCAACACCAAGATTCACAAAATTCACCACAACCAATGAAAAATTCATAATATTTATAATTTAAATTTTATGAATTAATTCATTTTTTTGTTTTAAAATAAGAGTTTTTATGCACTTTTTTACTTTTTTTCTTGAAAAACGTAAAAATTGTATTATAATTAATATGTAATAACCAAAAAGTTATTACAATATAGTAAATGCACATTATTAAAAAAACAAATCTAGAATACCCTTTTTAGGGTATTTTTTTAGCCCTATACATATAAAAAAGGAGAAAAATGAAAAAAAGTTTAAAATTATTATCTAATTTTAGCAACTTTAGAGCAATATTTATAATCAGTAATAGAAAAAACAAAATTAAAATAGATAATTTAGGTTAATATGGAACTATATGTTTTAATCCCTTTAGTTATTATCTTTTTTGTTGTTACTTTTTCAATATTGTTATTTGTATATCCTATTTTAATAAGAAAATATTGTGCTAAAATTAGAAAATTAATACAAGATAATTATTTTTCTCTTAAAACTTTAGTTACAAATAAAGAAAAAATAGAAAAAAATATTTACTTTAAATTTAATCGTTATAATACACGGTCATATATTGGATTACTTCCCCTTTGGTATTTTTTGTTTTTGATTATTTTTTCTGCAATTTTAAAGGTTTTAGAAGTTGAAGATAGTTTTTACTTTTCATTTACTTGAGAAGTTATATGAATATCATTTATCGTTATTTTTTCATTAACTTTGATTTTAGAAATTTTGATATTTATTTTTATTTATAGTTTAATACAATATACAAGAAGAATCGTTATCTTCAATGAAATAATTTTTACTAAAAAGAAAATTTTTAGAAAAGAATTCATTTTTATTGATGAATATGAAAAATTACCACAGAAAAAGCAAAATCCACAAATTATTTAATATTTTTTAAAATGGATTTAAAAACAGAAAATTTTTATAGAGATTTCATCAAACATTTATCTAAACCAAAAACTATAAATGATTTTAAAGAAATTTTTAGTCAAATTGAAATTCAGTATAAATCAAGAAATGACAATTTTTATTTACCATTTATTGATGAAATTATTTATGATATACATTTTAAAAAAGATTTTCCAAATGTAAAAAAATTTCTAAAATGAGCTTCAAAACTAAAATAATTAAATATCTTGGATTTTCCCTAAGATATTTTTTATTTATGTGATAGAATAATTATGTATGGGGGTGTACTGGCTTCGACATATATAAGTAATATTAAAACTCAGTAGTGTAGTAGACTATAATTACTTCTAGGCTTTTCTAAATGGAAAAGAAAATAAAAAATCAGAAGTATCATTTAACATGTTAGCTTCTGCAAATTCAAATCTAATTTTTGCTTAATTAAAAATTAGTTAAAAAATAAGATTTTCCTTTGATTTTATTTTTTAAGTTTTTTTAAAGGATATTTAGATAGATTTAACTAAAATCTAAAGAAATTTATAGTTAAATAAATTAGATTCTTTTTGTTAGTTTTAGACTAATTTATTATAAAAACTAAATAAACTGTAAACTTTTAATAAAGCTTATGTGTGGACCCGGGTTCAACTCCCGGCATCTCCACCATTTTTTATTTTTTTATTTCAAGCATTTTTTCATATTTAATGCTTGTATCATAATAAAAAGCATTGTTGTCTTCAGGATTATTACTATCACTAACTCTATAATAAATTGTATTTGTTTTTGAATCATAACTTAAAAAATGATAGTATTGTTTTTTATAACCGCAAGATAGGCTGTTTTCTTCATCATAATGAGATTTTCAACTGAAAATTTCATTAAAAGTTTTTTTAATTTTTAATTCATTCATAACAAAATCATTATAACACTTAAAAAATAAAAAAATTAAAAAATGAACTTTAAAAAGAAAAAAATCCATTTTTTTGAAGTTTTTTAATTTAAAGTATAAAAAATAGGACTAAATCCTATTTATATTTATGAATTTTATATAGTTTTTACTAATTTTTCTTTAGATAAATCAATTCCATCTGTTTTATTTCTTTGAATATGATAAATTTCAATAGGAACATTACTATTAGTATGAATTCCTTTTTTTTGCTCTCTTATAAAATGAACAATATCTTTTTCAATATCTTCTAAAGAATGTCCTTGAGCAATTACTTCTTTTGTAGATTTTAAAATGGCTTTATATTGATACATATTTACCTCTTTCTTTAATATCTATACAATAAAATTATAAAACTTTTTACAGCATTTTTTAAAAATAAAATTAAAAATAACTATATAAATATAAAAAATTAGATTTTTTTAATTTTTATATAAAAAACCATAATAAAAATCAAAAAATTTATTATAATTTAATATAAATTATTACATATATATTTAATTCAATAAAATAAGGAGATAAAATGGCTGGACATTCAAAATGAGCTAATATTAAGCATAGAAAAGGTGCTCAAGATGCAATAAGAGGAAAAATTTTTGCTAAATTTTCAAAAGAAATAATGGTTGCTGCAGCTAAAGGTGGTGGAGAAATAGACACAAATCCAGCTTTAAGATTAGTAGTTTCTAAAGCAAGAGCAAAATCAATGCCTAAAGCTAATATTGAAAAGGCAATTGCAAAAGCAACAGGTGCTTCAAAAGAAGGCATTGATTTTAAAGAAGTTATTTATTCAGGAACTTTAGCAGGTGGTGTAACATTTTTGGTTATTTGTTTAACAGATAATATGAACCGTATTACAGCAAATATTCAAGCACTATTTAAAAAAGCAGGAGGGCAAGTTGGAAAACAAGGTTCTATCCCTTATGTTTTTGATCAAAAAGGTGTTTTAGAAATTGAAAAAAATCTTGCAAATGAAGAAGAATTGATGTTATTTTCTTTAGAAAATGGAGCAGAAGACTTTAAATCAGAAAATGAATATTATGAAATTTATTGTGAACCATCAAAATTTTTAAGTTTAAAAACAGCATTGGATAAACAATACAATTTTGAATATAAAACTGCAGAAGTAACTTATATCCCAAATCAAGAGGTTCAATTAGATGAAGAAAAAACAAAAAAATTATTAGAACATATTGAAAAATTTGAAGACGATGATGACATCCAAGAAGTATTTCATAATATGGATTTATCTGTTCTTTCTGAAGAAGAGTAAAAAATGAAATCAATATCTAGTAAAAAATCAAGAAAGCAATATAGAATTGAGTTAATTTCTGTAATTTATTCTTATGAGTTACAAGATCTTGTAATTGAAAGTAATCGAATTTTTGAGAGTAAAGATTTAAATAAGCAACAAATACAAACATTAGAATTAATAGAAAAACAGTATTTTTTCCATAAAAAAATTATTAGTTCATTTTTTAAAGAAAATGTATTATGAAATAATGTAAAACCTTTAATTAGAGCAATTTTATTGATGGGTGCTTTTGAATTAATGTATTTGGATAAAAGAATAGTAATTAATGAATTCGTAGAAATAACAAAGGATTTTACTTTAGAAGAAGATACAGATTATAAATTTGTGAATGCTATTTTAGATAAAGTAAGTAAAGAATATGAAAAACAATTTAAAATTGAAAAAAATTAATTCTTTAATTAAAAAAAATAATTATGAAAAAGAATATAAATACATTTTTAGTAATAAAAAAATGTATTTTTTAATTACAAAGTTAGCTTTAATATTTAATTTAAAAATTGATATAAAAGAGATTTATGAACAAGAAATTTCATTGATTAAAAAGTTTAATTCAGAATCTTTTATATGGATATCACAACAAATACTTAATACAGATGAAGTTTTAAGTAAAATAGATAATAAAAAAATTTCTACTTATTTGTCTAATTTCCTTTATTTTCGCGTAAAAATGAATCATAATAATATTTTTGAGTTTGAAAAAGAAAGTAGAAAAAAATTTAATTTTTTTGCAAATGAATTAATGGAGTCGACTTGCAATTTTAACTATTATATAACTAAAATTTTAGAGGTAGCAAAATAAAAATGTCTAAATTAACTCTTTTACAACTTTTAGAACAAAAAAATCTTAAAAACGCTGAAACTCTTATTAGGATGGGTAAAGTCAAAGTTAATGGTGAAATTATTTTTATTCCAAGTACTAAAATTTCTTTTGAAAAAGATAAAGTAGAAGTTTTTGAAGAAAAAAAAGAATGAGTTTCTAGAGGGGCTTATAAATTGCTAGAAGCTATTAAACTTTTTAATTTAAATTTTCAAGATAAAACAGTTTTAGATATTGGTTCTTCAACTGGTGGATTTACAGAAGTTAGTTTAAAACATGGTGCAAAAAAAGTTTATTCATTGGATTCTGGAACAAACCAACTTGACTACTCATTAAGAACGAATACAAAGGTAATTCCTTTAGAAAAGACAAATTTAAAGTCAATTTCATTTGAACTTTTTAAAGAAAAAATGGATATCATAGTTTGTGATGTTTCTTTTATAAGTTTAAAAGAAGTGTTTAAGGTAATAAAAGAAATCGTGACATTAAATACAGATATTATGTTATTGATAAAACCACAATTTGAAGCAAGTAGTAAATATGTGGAAAAAGGTGGTTATGTTGACGAAAAGTATCATCAATTTTTAATAAATAGAGTTGTTGAATACGGAAAAGATAATGGTTTTGAACTTATAAAAATTTTCAAATCGCCAATTTTAGGCAATAAATCTAAAAATATAGAATATATAACTTTATTTAAAAGGAGTCAATATGAATAACTACAAAAAATTATTTCCTATGTTATCAAAAATAACATATTTTGATAATGCAGCTTTAGCTCAAAAACCTTTATCAGTAATAGAAGCGGGTGTAGATTTTTATTCAAATTACTCAATAAGTACTAGAACATCAGATTCAAAAATAGGAATCCAGGTTTTAAAAAAAGTGGAAACTGTTAGAAAAAAAATTGCCAAACTTATAGATGCTAAAAAAGATGAAATTATTTTTACATCAGGAACAACTGAATCGATTAATGTATTTGCATTAATGTCTAAACAACTTTTAAAAGCAAATGATGAAATCCTTTTATCATTTTATAATCATTCTTCTAATATAGTTCCTTGAATCGAAATAGCTAAAGAGTTAAATTTAAAAGTAAAATATTCAAAAAACCTTTTAGAAGATATTAATAAAAATACTAAAATTATTTGCTATTCTCAAGTTACAAATAACATAAACCAAAATTTTAATTCTACTGAAATTTATAAAAAAGCAAAAGAAGTAAAAGCAATAGTGTTCAATGATGCTGCTCAAGCAATTGCTCATGACAAAGTTTCTTTTAAAAATTCAGATATAGTAGTTTTTAGTGCAAATAAAATGTATGGACCTACAGGTTTAGGAGTTTTAGCAATAAAAAGTAAAATTTTAAATAAAATTAACCCTGTTATTTTTGGTGGTGGAGCAGTTGAAAAAATAGATAAATCTAATAATTGAACTCGAAAAAGCGGAATTAGTGCTTTTGAACCAGGAACTATGAATTTAGCGGCAATTTGACAATTAGATAAAGCAATTGATTTAATTAACGAAGTTTCAATTGAAAAAATTCATAATTTAAATTTAGAAGTAGCTAATTATTTATATGACCAATTATCAACAATTGAAGGTATAAATATATCATCTAAAAGGGGTGATTTTATAACTTTATTTAACATAAAACAATATGCACCACAAGATATAGCTTCTTATTTAGGTCATAAAGATATATATGTTAGAAGCGGAAATTTTTGTTCAAAACTTCTTTCTGAAGTAGAAAATGAAAATAATTATGTAAGAATTTCTGTAGCTTTTTATAATGATAAAACAGATGTAGATAAATTAGTACAAGCACTAAAAGAAGGAGGAGACTTTTTAAGTTTTATATAAAATGGACGCAAATCAAAAAAGAAAATTAATAATGGATCATTACTCTAATGCAAAAAATAAAGTTGCAGAATTACCAAACTGAAATAATAATTATTTACATAGTTCTAATTGTGTTGATGAAATTTGATTAGCACTTAATTTACAAGAAAATACAGTAATAGATGCTAAATTTAAAGGTATAGGCTGTGCAGTTTTTTTATCTTCAGCAGATATTTTTCTTGACATTATAAAAAACAAAACAATTATAGAAATTAAAGAAATCATCGAAATTTATAAAAGTTTAATAAATCAAAAGAAAAATGTTGATAATTTAGAAAAAATAGGAAATTTAGTGGCGCTTAATGATGTTAAAACTCACTTAAATAGGCTAGAATGTGCTTCAATGATTTATAAAGTAGTGCTAGATAATATTGAATCATGAGTAAATAAAGGAAAATAAACAAAAGAAAGAAACTTAATTTAACTTCTTTCTTTTTATATTGAAAAAATTTGGTAAAATTTAATATATAAAATTTAAAAAATAAAAAAGCACTATAATGAATTCATTTGGGTGTGCTTGAGAAAAGTGCCAAATGTTCGAAATTATAGGAAGAATAACAAATAAAAAGAGGAAAAAATGTCAGAAAAAAAAGAAATGCATCACAATGCAAAAGAAACACATTCTCAATCAAATGAAAGAGAAATTGTTTCAAAACAAAAATTATTAGAAGCTGGAACTTATTTTGGTCACAAAGCTTCACAATGAAATCCTAAAATGAAACCATACATTCATACAAAAAAATTAGGAACACATATTATTGATATCTTAAAAACTCAAAGAGCTTTAGAATTTGCTTACAAATTAGTTTATAAAGCAGCACAAAAAGGAGCTTCATTTATTTTTGTTGGAACAAAAAGACAAGCTAAAAAAGCAGTTGAAGAGCAAGCTTTAAGAACAAATTCAATTTATGTTTCTGAAAGATGATTAGGTGGAACTATTACAAATAATAGAACTATTTTTTCAAGAGTTAGACAAATGGAAGACTTAGAAAAATTAGCAGAAACTAACTTTGAAGGTTACACTAAAAAAGAAGGAGTTTTAAAAACTAAAGAACTTCAAAAATTACACAAAAATCTTCAAGGGATTAGGGAGATGAAAAGACTTCCAGATGTAATGATTATTGCTGATCCTAAAAATGATTTAATTGCTATTAAAGAAGCAAAAAGAAAAGGAATTAAAGTTATTGGTATTTTAGATACAGACGCAGATCCAGAATTAGTAGATTTTGGAATTCCTGCAAACGACGATTCTGTAAAATCAATTACATTAATTTTAACAATTTTAGCAGATGCTATTGTTGCTGCTAAAAATGGAAAACAATTATTTGCATATCAAGAAGATGAAAAAGTTATTTTACCTGAAGATCCAGAAAAAGAAAAAAGAGAATTTCAAAGAAGAAATAACTTCAAAGAAAATGCAAATAAAGTAGAAAAAGTTGAAAAGGAGTAAATAATGGAAAAAGTTAATACAATGGCTCTTATAAAAGAGTTAAGAGAAAGAACAGATGCTCCTATGGTGGATTGTAAAAAAGCTTTAGAAGCTTCAAGTTGAAGTGTTGAAAAAGCAATTTTATGATTACAAGAAAACGGAAAAGCTAAAGCAGCTAAAAAAGCAGGAAGAATTGCTGCAGAAGGTTTAGTATCAGTAGCAACAAATGGAAAAGCTGCTGTAGTTTTTGAAGTAAATTCAGAAACAGACTTTGTTGCACAAAATAAGCAATTTATTGATTTAGTTAATAAAATAGGTCAAGTGCTTTTAAAAGGGGATTTTTCTTCTAATGAAGAAGCAACTCATTTAAAAGATGAAAACGGAAAAACAATTGAAGAGTTATGTGTTGATGCAACTGCAACAATTGGTGAAAAAATTGCTTTTAGAAGAGCTAAAAAATTATCTGCATCTGAATCACAAAGAATTGGTTCATACATTCATACAAACGGAAGAGTTGCATCATTAGTTTTAATTAACGGAGAAAATGAAGAAGCTGCTAAAAATGTTTCAATGCACGTTGCTGCTATGAATCCAGAGTATGCTCTTGTTTCACAAGTTCCAAGTTCTGAAGTTGATAAATTAACTAAAGAATTTACTTTAGAAATTGAAAATGATCCAAAAAATTCTAAAAAACCAGAGAACATTAAACAAATGATGATTAATGGTAAAGTTGAAAAAGAACTTGCTAAAATTGTTTTAGAATTACAAGAATTTGTAATGGACAGCAGTTTTAAAGTTAAATCATATTTAGATTCTAAAAAATCTTCTTTACTAGAAATAGTTCGTTTTGAAGTTGGGGAAGGTATTGAAAAACAAGAAACTGATTTTGCTGCTGAAGTAGCTGCACAAGTAGCTGAAGCAGCAAAAAAATAATATTTTAAAAAATTAGGACAAAAATATTTCCTAATTTTTTATTAATAAATTTAAAAAAAGGATTTTATAAATAAAATGGAAATTGACAAAAGAATAAAAAAAGTGTTATACACAAGAGAACATCTTGAAAAAACAATAAAGGAATTAGCTAACTGAGTTAATGAAACATATAAAGAGTCCAAGGATTTAGTTATTATAGGTTTACTAAAAGGTTCATTACCTTTTCTTGCTCAATTAATTAAAGATATAAAAGTTGATCATATTATTGATTTTATGACTTTATCTTCATATGCAGGTGGGCAACAATCAACTGGATCTGTAAAAATAATTATGGATTTAGCTCATGATATTGTTGGGAAAGATGTTCTAATTACAGAAGATATCATTGATTCAGGGATAACAATTGAAAAAGTTGTGGAATTATTAAAAGCTAAAAAACCAAAAAGTTTAAGAGTTTTAACTTTATTGAATAAACCAAGCGGAAGACAAACAAATTATAATCCAGATAAATTTGGTATTGAAGTTCCTAATGAATTTTTAGTTGGTTTTGGGTTGGATGTAAAGGAAAAAATGAGAAATTTACCATATATTGGAGTTTTTGATGAAAAAAGTTTTGATGATATGTAAATATTCTTATATAATTAAATAATATGAAAAAAATAGTAATTGTTGAGTCACCAAATAAAATTAAAACAATTCAAAAATATTTAGGAACCGATTATCAAGTTATGGCTTGTAATGGGCATATTTTTGAAATGAAAACAAGCGGTATTTACGGTTTAGGGATCGATTTTGAAAATTGAGAACCCATTTATAAAGAAGATATAAAGAAAAAAACTATTATTAAAGAATTGAAAAAAGCTGCAAAAGAATCTGATGAAGTTTTAATCGCAACTGACCCGGATCGTGAAGGAGAAGCGATTGGATATAATTTAGTTGAAGCATTGAATATTGAAAATAAATATCAAAGAATTAAATATAATGAAATCACAGAAGAAGCTATAAAAAACGCTATTAATAAACCTTTAATGATTGATCAAAATTTAATTAATTCACAAAAATCAAGAAGAATGCTCGATAGAATAATTGGTTTTAGATTATCCAACTTATTAACAAGAAAAATTCAAAATGCAAGAACAAACCCTTCAGCAGGAAGAGTTCAATCCATTGCACTTAAATTAGTTGTAGATCGTGAAGAAGAAATCAAAAAATTTATTCCAACTAAATACCACACAATAAAAGCAACATCAGATAATAATTTAGAGTTTAGTTTCTTTTATAAGGACAAGAAAGAATTTGAAAATTCTGAATGAATTAGTAATTTTAACATTAATAAAATAATGTCAGAATTAAAAGGTGATTTAGTTGTTAAAAATATAAAAATAACAAGAAAAGCAGATGCTAAAATTACACCTTTAAAACAATCTACTTTGTTTAAAAAAGCAGGTATGTCTTCTAAGTTAGTAACAAAAGTTTTACAAGAACTTTATGAAGGTATTGATGAAAGTGGTGGATTAATTTCTTATCCAAGAACAGATTCAACTAGATTAAGTCAAACATTTATAAATAACGCTAAAAGTTATGTAGAGAAAAAATACGGAAAAAACTATGTTTCTAATACTGTAAAAGGGATTTCTGGAGATCAAGATGCCCACGAAGCCATTAGACCTACAGATTGAACATTAACACCTGATATGGCTAAAGTTAAATTTAATTTAAATGATTCACAATATAAAATTTATAATTTAATTTATAACATTTCTTTACAAGCTGTTATGGAAACACCTATTAGAGAAATCGTTCGTTATGAATTCGAAAATAACGGACACTGATTTAAATTAAGTTCTTCCAAAGTAGTTTTTGATGGATATTTTTCTTTAATAGGTCGTGATAAAGATGATTTTATCCCTGATTTTAAGAAAGGTGAAATTGTAAAAGTTAACGAATATATTCCTTCTGAAAATCAAACAAACCCACCAAGCAGATATAATGAAGGTTCTTTAATTGAAGCTATGGATGAAATTAAAGTAGGAAGACCATCCACCTTTTCATCAACAGTTTCTGTTTTAAAAGATAGATTTTATGTTGAATCTAAAAATAATGCATTAATACCTACGGATTTTGGTTATGCTGCTTTAGAAGTTTTAAAAGATTCAGTTCCTAAAATTATTCAAGAAAAATACACTTCTTCTATTGAAGAAGAATTAAATGAAATTGCAGAAGGTAAAGAAGATTACAAATCTTTTATGAATACTTTCTGAAATGATTTTCAAGAAAAAATGGCTGATTCAGAACAAAATAATAAAAAAGTGCAAATTCCACTGGAATATACAGGGGAAAATTGTCCTGAGAATGAAGCACCTTTAATTTATCGTTATAATAAGAAAAACGGTCAAAGATTTATTGGATGTTCTTCATTTCCTGAATGTAAATTTATGAAACCTGATCCAGACGCTAAAAAGGTTTTTAGACGTAAAAAATAAACAAAAACACAGAATTTTTCTGTGTTTTATATTTTTGTTTTTTGAAATTTATATTTATGTTTAGTAATTTGACTAAATAAACTCTTATAAAATGCTTCGTTTATTATAACTCCAAAATATAACAAGTATGAAATATATAAACAAAATGTAGAAAGATATAAAAAAGTAGCTAATGTTCCAAACTTATCATAATTAATAAATTTTGCTGATGCTAGAAAACCAAAAATAATTGAAAATAAAGTTGAAGATAATGCACTAATAAAAGTTCCTGGCAAAATTTGTTTAAAGCTAATTTTAAATACAGGGCTTATTTTTAAAGTAATTAATCATGTAATATAAAAAAACATAAATAAAAATATAATTGAAATTAAATAAAAAGACAAATCATATAATCAAATTTCTTCAATTTTACTTTTTAATGAAATAAAAATTAAAGAAGAAACACTTAAAAATAAAGATAAAATTGTTGAAATTATTATTACAATTAATATTCCTTTTAAACGATTTAAAAAGATATTTCCCGTATTTTTGTGATTATAAATAACAGATTGACTAGATATAAATTTTGCATAACCTGATGACGCAATTCAAAGCGATGAAATTAATAATAAAATAAAAGTAGTTGTTTCTCAAGTTGTGCTTGAAAAAATATTAAGTGTTTTTGGAATTGAATTATTAATTCCTGGAATATAACGATTTAAAATTTGTTCTAATAAAAAATCTTTGAGATTTTCTAAATTATTTGAAAATCAACCAAAATTAATAGAAGAAATAATTGAAAAACTAATAATAAGAATAGGTATAAAGGAAACAAAAAGATAAAAAGCAAATCCAGGTGGTAAAAAAGCAAATTCCACAGAAGCTAACTTATTAATACTTCTAGACACTAGAGTTTTAACTTCATCTTTTCTAGTTTTTCAAGTTTTAGGTCTTATAGATATTTTTAATATTATTAAAATAAAGAAATTTAAAAGTCTTTTTATCAAAAATTTATTTTTCTTTTTTATTAATTTGTCTTTAAATCAATTATTGTTTTTCATTGCTAAATTATACTATTTAGTCTTATAAATTTATGAAAAATTGCTCTTTTTTCCTAAATTAGTTTTTTTTATTATTTTTTATTAAAAAAAAGAAAATTTAAATGGAGGGAAAAATGAATAATATATTAATTTATTTTGCAATAAAATACTCAGGAAATTTTATGGAAATTTATAATGCTTTAAAAACATTAGAAAAAGTACCAGAAGAAGAACTGGAAAAAATAGATGATTTGGTCAAAAGTAAAGAAATAAAAGCAATTACTATAATGGATGAAGAATATCCTGAATCTTTTAAAATATTAACAAATCCACCTTTTGTTATATTTTATGAAGGAAATATAGAACTTTTAAAAAGAGAATGAAAAATGACTTTAACAGGTGATTTTCATAATGAAAAAATAGATGAATTTCTTAATCAATCATTACCAGAGGTTATAAAAAGACATACATTAGTAACTTGTTATTATAAAAACTTAGACATGAAAATCAATGATTTTTATAAACTAAAACAAGGTGAAACTATTTATATTTCAGCAAATGGGTTAAATAATCCTTATTTTGCCAACAAAGTGGATTTGGATGAAAAGACTTTAATTATTTCTGAATATCCAAATAATGTCAATATTTCAAAAAATAAATTGAGAAACAGAAATAGACTGGTTGCAGCATTGAGTGATGCACTTATAATTTATTCTTCAAAAACTAAAAGTGGAATAATGAATTTGGTTAGCAATTTTCTTAATGTCGGAAAAGAAGTTTACTGTTTTCCTGGTGACTTTAGCGAAGAAGATGGAAACTCTAGTTTAATAAAACAAGGGGCTAATTTAATAACTTCTGTAAAGGATGTCTATGAATTTAAGGAGAAAGAATGTTAAAGTTATTTGCTAGCGATAGTGGTGAAGTAATAATTAACGAAATTGCTGAAAAAACAAGTTCAATTGGTTATATTGTTTTATCTGCATTTGCAGGACTTGTAGGTTTTTTATTGATGATTGCAGCGATTTATACTGGTATAAAAATCGTTTATTCTATTGGTGAAAAAAGAAAAGCTAATATTGTACATTTTTTTATAATTTTAGTTATTTTTGTAGTTATAATCATAATTTTCGCTATTGGTGTAAATTTTGCAGTTGATATAAGTAAAAAAGCAGCTTCTGGAATATCATAATGCTAGATATAGTTGATAGAATTTTTTATTCTATTTTTTCATTTTTTTGGTTTGTTTTCATAACAATACCTTTTAAATTTTTATCTGTAATTACACAAGTTTTTAATTTTTTAAGCACGCCTTTAATTAATCTTTTATTTTTTGGCAAAGCTGCAGAGCAATTAAAGTATAGTGAGATTAAAATACCTATTGTTTTTAGTGCTTTTTTGATAATTAACAGCATTGTATTTATAGGAATTTTTATATCTGTTATTATTAAATTGTCATTCTCAAAGAAAAACGATAAAAATGTGAAAATTCTTAATCTTTTTAAGAATATAATACCTTCAATTTTATTAGTTTTTCTTATTCCACTTTTAAGTTTTATTGTTATTAATATATTTAATAGTATATTTAATATTTTGATTATAAGTTTTAATAGTAAAACTAATATAGCTAACAATATATTTTTAGCACTAAAACCAGAAGATATACAGGAAAGCATTTGAACAAAATTGACAAATAATAATTCTTATTCAGTTATTGATTTTGAAACTTATAAAAATCTTTCTGTTTCATCTTCACAATTGCTATTTTTTCCTGCAATAGTAGGTATTTCGTTAATAATTATTTTTATAAAAAGTGGTATAAATTTAGCTAATAAAACATTTCAATATTTTTTTTTATTTTTAATTTCTCCGTTTATCTTTTCAACAATTTTAATGGATGAAGGTAAGAAATTTTTATATTGAAAAAGAAGTTTCTTTTCAAAACTTATTTCTATTTTTGTTTATTTAGTGATTCTGAATATTTTTTCTTTTTATGCTATTTCTATAAATTCATGAATAACTGAAGTTAATAGTTTAAATTATTTTAGCAAAATGTTTATTTTAACTATTTTGTTAATAGGAGGTGCTATTTCTTGTAATAAGTTTTTAAAATATATTTCAATTTTAACAAATCAAGAATATAAAATAAAAGAAAATATAAAGGAAACTAATAGTGTTTTAAAAGAAATCAAAAATTTTATAAAAAATAAAGAAATAATTAAAAGTCAAAATGCAAATCTTAAAAATAATAAAACAGAGTTAACTAAATTTATTTCCATTGAAGAACTAAATTCAAAAAAAATATCTCTACAATTAGATGATATACATTTGAATAAAACATATAACGATATAACCACTAATTTGAAAGGAAAAAATGCTTCAACCTAAAAGTATCAAAAAAAATAAAATATTGATAGCAAGAAATTTTTATTTATCTGATTTAATATTTCTTTTTTCTGAAATTATAATTTCTTTTTTTATAGGTTGATATTCTGTTCCAGATATTTTAAAATATAAAAAAATAATTTCAATTTCTATTATTTTTGTTTTATCATTGCTTTTTGCTTCTTTATTAATTTATATTCCATCACATAATGCAAGAATTTGAGTTATTCTATGAAGAATTATAATGTTTTGGACAGAAAATAAGAATTTTAGTAAAAGTTCTAAAAAAACAAACACAAATTTTTTTGTAAATTTAGATGATATAAATGATGATGGTCAAATTAAACTTAAAAATTTAATAGAAAATAAATATAAGTTTATATCAGTCATAAAATTTGATGGTTTGAATATTTGAACAAGAAACACTGAAGAAAAGAAATATTTTTTAGATCAGTTTGTTAGTTTTTTTAACACAAGAGAAGAAAAAATTTCTTTTTTAAAAGCAAGAAAAAATATAAATTTTTCTATAAATATTGATGAAGAAAAAGATTTTAAATTTGTAAATCAAGAAGTAAATTCATATATTGATAATTGTAAAGAAGATATAAAAAACCTTCAGAATTTTGAATTTGAAGATGAATATTTTCTTATTATATTTTCTTCAAAAAAAGAAAGTATAAATGAAGAATTAAAATATATTAAAGACTTTTTTGATAAACAAGAAATATCTAATAATACACTAAATAAAGAAAATGTTATAAAATTTTTATTTTCTTTTTTTAATCCTTTTGAAAATCTTTTAAATGATTTTTATGAAATTAATAGTAAAGAAAAATTAATTGATTTGTTAAAACCTAAAAAATTAGTTTTTAAGAAAAATCATTTTTCTGTTAACTCTTTTCAAGGTAAAATTAGCACCATTAATGATTTAGCATTAAATTTAAATGTAGGATGAGCTGAAACATTTTTCAATTCTAATAATTCTTGAATTATTTGACATTTATCACCTATAGCTTCCGAAGATTATGAAAAAATAATAAACGCTGCTAATAATAAAGTGCTTACCAGTATGGCATTTAATAAAAAATCTCAATATAGAAGCAAAAAAGAGTTAAAAAATATTGAAGCACTTGATGAATTATCTTATCTTTTAAATGTGGAAAATTATAAGTTATTTAAGACATCAATGCTTTTTTTAAATATTAATAAAAATTTAAGTGAATTAAAAAATGATGTAAATTTAGTTTTAAATAATTCAATAAAAAAGGAGAAATCAATAATGAATAAATTAAATTTTAGACAAATAGATGCATATAAAACCTTTTCTTTTTTAAATAATGATCAATTAAAAGAAAATATAGAAATGGTTTCAAGAAATATTGCTTATGCTTGACCGTTTACATTTGAAAAAAATATTGATAAAAATTCGTTTCTACTTGGAAAAAATAAAAAGCAATCTATAATTTGAGATATTTGAAAAAGAAATTTTAATCATACAAATTCAAATTGTATTTTTTTCGGTACTTCTGGTAGTGGTAAAACTACTACAATAAAAAAGATTATTTTAGATAATTATCTCAAAAATAATAGTTCAGTTATAATAATTGATCCACAAAGAGAATATCAAAATTTTAAAAATATGTTTCCCATTAGTTGACTTGATTTAGGTACAGGAAAAACAACTATAAATCCTTTACAAATGTTTGTTATAGATTATAAAAATATAGAAAGATCTATAACAAATCAAATAGTATTTTTTATAAATTGAATTAAAATATTATATCCAAATTTAACAGAAGAAAAAGAATACATACTTATAAAAGCGTTAAAAGAAATTTATAATAATTTAAATTTAAAAGATGATATAGTGAATTTCCCTATAATTAGTGATTTAATAATTAAAGTTAAGGAAATAAATTTTGATAAAAATTATAAAGAAATATATGAAAAAGAAAGGATAAAATTGCTAGAATGATTAAAAATTAATTTTGAAAATAGTGGAATTTATTCATCTAATTATAATGGTAAAACTAATTTGGATTTAAATTCAGATTTTATTATTATAGATGTAAAGACATTTACAGAAAATTCTACAAAAGAAAATTCCAATGCTTTTTTCTTTATGATTTTAAATTTAATTCAAACAAAAATAAACGATAATTTTTATAAAAATAAAAGAAAAAGTTTAGTTATTTTTGATGAAGTTCATAAATTTTTAGACCACAAAAACTTGCAAACATTAGACTTTATTTTTGATACTGCTAAAACCATAAGAAAATTTAAAGGTTCACTTATTTTATCTACACAAAATCCATCTGACTTTTCATTAAATGAAAATATGAGAAATAAAACTAATGGAATCTTAAAAAATATTCAATATAAATTCTTATTCAATTTACCTGGTGACGATATAAAAATAATTAATTCTTTATTTAATCCTTTTTCAAAAAATGAAAATTTTAATTTAATAAATGAATTTGATACTAACTTCTTATTAAATGCAAGAAAAGGAGAATCTTTACTTGTATCTTCTTTGAAAAAGAAAGTATATTTTAGAGTTTATTATAACGAAATAGAGAAAAATATGCTAATTAATATGGAGAATAATGAAAATTAATAATTTTTTATTAACAACTGTTCCGTTTATACCTTTTATGATGTCATCAATGGAATTGAATGAACAAAACATTAGGGATAATTCAAAAACTAATCATAATTTTAATGAAAGATTTGTAACTGAATTTGAGTTTTCACCTAATTTAAGAGATTTATTAACTTATAGTGAATGAATAAGATCTTTCAATGAAATAAATTCAAATAAAAAACCATTTACTGTTTTTTATGATAGTTATAATTGAAATAGAAAATATGCTCAACATGAATACACAAATAAAAAAGGTGGTTTTGGATTATGAAGTTGAGTAAATTACTTAAATCCCAAATGATATGGAGCTAATATAAATATAGCTTCTGGTTTAGAAGGGTGAACATATCAAAATTTTAATTTTCAAAGAACGGAATTTATAGGATCTAAATTAGCTCCAAATGGTTTAAATCATGATGATGGTTCTTTTGCAATTCACAATTCTTATATTAGATATAATATTTTAAATAATCAACATAAACAGTTATATTTTTACTTTGGATTAGATAAGCAAAATGAAAATTTTCCTGATTTACAATTTTCTACAAGTGGTTCTAATGGTTTGAATATCAGTAAGTATGTTTTTGGCAAGTTAAATGAAAAAGTTGACGAATATAAAGAACGTTTTTCAACAAATAATAAAGAAATAAAAAGTTTTTTTATGGATAATTTAAAAGTAGAATTACAATTTTATTTAACCAATGGACAATTTAATGGCAATAATATAGATAATATTCATGTTAGATTAACAAATTTTAAAGTTAAATTATCTTTTAATTTTCACATTAATTATGATTTATTGAATGTAGACCATTATGAAACTTTAAAAAGTTTAAATATTATAAAAAATAGATTTTTTTCTAATTTTTTAACTAATAATTACTTAGAAATTAATACAGATACAGGTGCATCTAATGGTCTTTATACAGAAAAAAGAAGTAGTTCATTAAAAACAAATATTGAGTATTTAGAAGAAAAAATTAGAAAATTTAAAAGTAGTTATAATGATGTAAAGTTTGCAAACGATATCAATCTTCAATATAGAACAGTTAGAAAATCAAATATAGAAACTATCAATTTTTCTTTAAGATATAGAAATAAAATCACAAATTCAGAAAATATATTGAATTTAACTGAAAATACAACAATAAAATATAAAGAAACTGAAATTTTTAGAAGTCAACTTATGAAAGATAGACTAGTTATAGTTCCTGGTAAATATTTAGATATAACTAATTATAATTCATTAGAGTTGATAAATGATTCAAGAACTAGAAAAGCAAATGATAAAAATATAACTGAAACTTATGGTGGTCATTGAGTTTATAATACTCCAGTTAAAATAAATTTTAAAACCTTACCACAAGAAAATGAAATTCTTTACATTAACGATAGAAAGATAGATGTAATAAACAGAGATTTCTTCTATGACTTAAATTTTAACTACAAAGAATCTACAAATGCGGTCTATAAAATAGATTTGGTGAAATATGATAAAAGTGATATAAATAAAGAAAATAAAAATGAAATCTTCAGATGAACCGCTATTATTGAAATAGAAAATAACAATTTAGATTTAAAATTAAGGTGATTTGCTTGAGATCCAGCAAATAATAAAAATCAAAGAGATTTAATAGAACCTTTTTTAAAGGATTCAAACAATAATTTTATTTTAAATAACGATGGTTCAAAAAAGAAAAACCCATTTTATGACCCATTAATAGATAAAGAAACCGGAACTAAAAAACAGTTAGTTTGAGTTGATTATTCCAATAATTCAAATTTATTGCCTTATGAAACAATTTTTCTTCAAGATCCTATTGACAGTTTAGGAAAAATAAGAAATAAAAATTTTGAAAAAATAGGTTTTATTGCTGAAGCTGTTGTAATAGAAAAAGGGGTAAATTTAAAGGTAAATGATTCAACATCATCAAATAAAAGATTTAAAATTGACAATCAAAATAATGAATTTAATTTGATTGATGATAATGAAAATAACCATAATGGAACACCGATAAAAATAAGCGAAAATGAAAATAATTATTTTTCAAGTTCTGGAATTTGATTGTTTACATCAAAATTGCCAAAAGGATTAACAAATTATAAAATAGCACTAATTGGCAATAAAAAAAGTAATAACAATTTCACTTCAATTTTTGTAAATTCCAAGATTTCAAACTTTTTTGATACATTATATGGAAAACATTTATCTATTTATTTAAAAAATAAATATAAATTTAATGAAGAAACTATAAAAAATATAAATTATGAAAAAATAATAAAGTACTGACAAGAATATGTGAGCAGTTCCATAAATGGTTATTTTCAAAATACAATTTTAGAAAATACCATTGAAATAAATCCTTTAATTAACGAGGAAGGAATTAAACTTCAAGCTAAGTCAATAAATGAAAAAGACTTTGAAAGCAACAAAAATTTTTTTAATGAAAACATTTTGGATTTTGAAAACAAAGATAAAACCATATGAAAAATTGAACAATTAAAAACTAATAAAAATATTATTAAAATAAGTTTTGATATAAAAGAAGAAGTTTCCAATTCTGATTTTGTTATAAATAATAAATATTTTTACATTCCTGTTTCTTGAAGAACTGATTATTTACAAGAAATTGAGCATTTAAATAGTGCTGATAAAACTGAAATTATACCTTCTATAGATAAAGAATATATATCTAAAAATTTTTCTTTAGAACAGGAGTTAAATGCTAATTCTGAATGGTTCAATTTTGAAAATAAAGACAAAGTGAGTTATTTTATTGAAAAACTGGATGACAAATTAATTTTTAATTTTGAAGTTATTCACCATTTTCAAGAGCAATATTTTATAAAAAAAGAAAACTCCAGTATCGTTTATAAAATAAAAAGTAACACTAATTTTAAATTAGTTAAAAAGATGTTTAATAATTTTTCATCCAATAGTATTAATTTAGGAAATGAAACAAATAGTGAAAAAATTTTAGAAAAAATTAAAAATTTTTTAGCAGAAAATATCTCAAATAATTTTAATTATAATGAAGATTATTTCATTGAAAACGAAACTGAAAAAGTAGAAGAAATAATTAATTTAGCAAATAGAAATAAAGAAGATTTTATATATTTAAAAATAAAATCTAATCATAGTGATGAAAATAAAATAATAACTATATTCAATTTTGAAAATAAAACAAGAAAAATAAAGGAAATTTTGGATTTAAGCACTATAAAAATGGAAGATTTGATACTAAAATCTATTGATGAAATAGAGATTAAAAATAAAATAATTTCTTACATAAATACTTATTTTATTAATAATAATATTTCTTTTCCTAATGAATTAGAAATTGAATATTTTGATGAAAAAATTTTATCTTTAATTGCTCATAGAAACAAATTCATTTTTTTCAAAATAAAAGGAAAATATGACAATATAGTTAATTTTTCGACACTCAAAGTAAAAATAGAAAATATAGAAAATCAAAAATTAATTGATTTGAGTAATTATAAAATTCCTGAATTAAAGACTGAATTAGGAAATTATTTTGAGTTAAAAAATAAAATAATTAATTATATTAAAGATTATTTTAATGAATTTTTGTTTAATTATGAAAGTGATTATTTTATTTTAGATATAGAAAATAAAGAAAAAATAGAGAAATTGGTATCAAAAAGCGGTAGTAATATTTTGAATTTTGAAATAATTCCCAATTTAAATAATAAAGAAAACAAATTGGTTGGTAAAACAAGATTTTATGTCATAAATTTTTTGTCAAAAGAAAAGTTTAAAAACATAAAAGAAACTTTTAACAAAGAACAGAAAAATAATAAATCAAAAAAATTTAACTTTCTTTGATTAATACCTATTTTTGCTTTTTTAACCACTTCATCCACGTTAATAGGTATTAAATTTTATAAAAAATTCTTTAAATATAGAAAATAATTTGATATAACCATTATTTTTTTATATCATAATATGTTTCTTTATTTGGTATAATTAAATTCAAATTATACAAAGAAAGGAAAATTATGAAAATAAAAGATTTATTTAAAAATAAAGATACTATTTATTTAAATAAAGAATTTAGTTCTAAAAAAGAAGTTTTAAATTTCTTTTCTAAAGAACTTTATTCTAAAAAATACAGTGATAATCAAGAAACTGTTTTTAATTTATTTTTAAAAAGAGAAGAACAAGATTCAACTGGTATAGGTGACTATATTGCAGTTCCACATATGAGTGATGATTGTATTAAGGAATCAACTTTATTATTTGCAAGAGTTAATAATTTAGATTGAAATTCCATAGATGGAAAACCTGTTAAATACATTTTTGCTATGGCTTTTTCTAATCAACAAAGAGAAAATTCTCATTTAGATATAATGTCAAAATTAGCGAAATTTTTAACCAAACCTGATTTTATTGAATCTTTAGAAAGAATTCAAACAGTAGATGATTTTATGTTATTAATTGAAAAATATGAGCAAGAAAATGATAAAAATACAAATAATAACAATTTAAATCAAACATATGATATAGTTGCTGTAACCGCTTGTCCAACAGGAATTGCTCATACTTATTTAGCCGAGCAAAAATTAATTGAACAGGCTAAAAAAATGAATCTTTCAATAAAGGTAGAAACACAAGGTGCAGATGGAATAAAAAATCCTTTATCAAGTGCTGAAATCGAAAAAGCAAAAGGTGTAATTTTAGCTGTTGATAGAGAAATAGAAAAAGAAAAATTTGCCAACTGTTCTAATGTTATTGAAATTTCAACTCAAAAGGCAATACATAAACCAGAAGAACAAATTCAAAAAATTTTAGATAATAAAGGAACCAAAATTAAATCTGTTTCTTCTGGAAATAAAACTGAAAACGTAGAAGGGGAATTAAGTTTTAGTGGTTTTGCTAAAAAAATGCATCGTTCCCTATTAACTGGTATTTCATATATGTTACCTTTTATAGTTTTTGGTGGAATTATTTTAGCTATTGGATTCATTATTGATTTAATAGTAGGTAAAGCATTAGGTGTTGATATTCAATCTAACGGATTTTTAGCATCATTTGGATTTAATAACGGTGTTGCTAATCTATTTTTCAAAATAGGTAAAGTATCACTTGGATTAGCGGTTCCTGTGCTTACAGCTTATATTTCTTTTGCTTTAGTAGGAAGACAAGGGTTATTACCTGGTTTTGTGATCGGGACAATAGCAAGTGGAGGATTATCAGATACATATTCATTCTTGTTACCATCAATTACTAACTCAGGAGTAAATAATGCTGATAAATTTTTAGGAACTGGGTCAGGTTTTGTTGGTGGAATACTTGGAGCATTTTTTGTAGGTGCAATGATAATTGTATTTTCTAAATATGTTTTTGGAAAACTTCCAAAACATTTACAAGGAATTAAAAATATTTTATTTATTCCTTTATTTGGAACAATTGTTATAGCTTTAGCATTTTGAGTTGTTAACATAGTATTAATTTATGTAAATTTAGGTTTAGTATTATTTTTACAATTAATGCAAAATAAACCTTATTTAGCATGATTACTAGGACTAATTCTTGGTTCAATGATGGCAATTGACTTAGGTGGACCAATTAATAAAGCTGCATACATTTTTGGTACATTAACAATTGTAAATGGTCAATCTTCAGTTTCTATGGCTGCAGTAATGGCGGCTGGTATGGTTCCTCCTTTAGGAATTTCATTATCAATGTTTATTAGTAAAAAATTATGAACTAAAGAAGAAATTGAAGCTGGAAGAATTTCTAACATAATTTTTGGTTTATCATTCATTTCAGAAGGAGCAATTCCTTATACTTCACAAAGACCAAAAATATTAGTACCTGCTAACATTGTGGGTGGAGCAGTTGCTGGTATAGTTTCTGCACTTCTTGGTGTTAATATTGTTGCACCGCATGGTGGAATGTTTGTTGTCTTTTTAGCAAGAACACATCTATTTAATAGTTTTGGATTGCAAATTGGTTTAGGTATTGTATTTTGAATTTTAGCTATTTTACTTGGATCTTTTGCATCAGCATTAACAATAATTTTAATGCACAAATTTGCAAATAAAAAACAAGCTAAATAATATGAGTAAAAATATTTATACTTTAACACTTTCTCCATCAAAAGATTTGGTTATTGAAAACGCAACTTTTAATTTAAAAGAAGTAAATAGATATATTGATTCACACATTTTCCCAGGCGGAAAAGGAATAAATGCTTCAATTATTTTGAAAAGACACGATATCGATAATACAGCAATAAGTTTTTTTGATGCAGATACTTATAAAGAATTTAAAGAAATTTTTAATACTGAAAATATTAAATTAATAAATATAGATCACCCTAAAAAAACAAGACTAAATATAAAATTTTACGGAAAAAATACAGATTTTGAACTAAATGGACCTAAAACTAATTTGTCTTATGATTTAGTTGGAAAACTCAAAAAAGAATTAAATAAAATAACCAAAAATGATCTTCTTTTAATCATGGGACATAGCAATGAATTTATAACAGAAGAAATTATTGAAATTATTTATCAAAAAGGAATTAATTTTGTTTTAGACATTGATACAGAAAAAATGCAAACATATATTAAATACAATCCTTTTTTAATTAAACCTAATAAGGACGAGTTAGAAAGAAATTTCAATACAAAAATTTCTTCAGAAAAAGAATTAATAGAAATAATGAAAAAAATTCAAAACAATGGATGTCAAAATGTTATGGTTTCATTGGATAAAAATGGTTCATATTTATTAACTAAAGAAAAAGAAATTTATAAAGCATCAGTAATTGAGAAAATAAATGTTGTTTCCGCCACAGGAGCGGGAGACACAGTTATTTCTATGTTTGTTTCAAACTATTTTTTAAACTTAGAGAATGCTGAAAATTCTTTTCGTATAGCTAATGCAGCAGCAATGGGGACTGTTGCTTCTCAATGATTAGGAAATAAAAAATTAACAGAAAAATTTTTAAATAACGTAAAAATTGAGAAATTATCTTATTAAACACCATTTAAATTATGGTGTTTTTTCATTTTAAAAAACAAAATAGTAATATAATTTAAAGGTAAAGTTAATTTAAAATTTTTATAAAAGGAAAAAAATGCAAAAAAAATTTAAAAGAATTTTTATGATCGTCACTGATTCATTGGGAATTGGTGATGATGGAAGACAAAAAGAGTTTGGTGATCAAGGTGCTGATACTCTATTCCATGTAAGTGAAAGTAATTTATTAGAAATTCCTACTTGAAAAAAATTAGGTATTGGAGAAATTACTAAACTTCATAATTATGGCAAAAAAAATAAAAATCATTTAGCATATATGGCAAGAATAGTAGAAAAATCTAATGCTAAAGACACTTTGGCTGGTCATTGAGAAATGATGGGAATTGAAACTAAAGTTCCTAATCCACAATTTGTGGAAAAAGGATTTCCACAAGAACTAATTAGCAAATTAGAAAAAGCTTTTGATGGTAGAAAAATCATCGGAAACAGGGAAGCTAGTGGAACAGTAATTTTAGCTGAATTAGGAAATGAAGAAATTGAAAAAGGTCACATCATTGTTTATACTTCTCCTGATTCAACATTACAAATTTGTGGTCATGAAAAATATACAGGACTTGAAAATTTATATAGATATGCAAAAGCAGCAAGAGAAATCTGTTCTTCTAATCCTGAATGAAATGTTGCTAGAGTAATAGCAAGACCATATGTTGGAGAAAATGGAGAATTTACAAGAACTTTTAATCGTCATGATTATGCTAATAAGCCACCAAAACAAACAATTTTAAATCAATTGCAAGCTAAAGGTATAAAAACAATTGCTGTTGGTAAAATTAATGATATTTTTGTTGGTCAAGGAATTGATGAAGTATTTCCACCAGCAAGTGATAACGAAAATATGGATGTAGCAATTGAAATTGCTTCTAAAAATACTGAAAATGAGTTTATCTTTGTTAATTTAGTTGAATTTGATTCACACTATGGACACAGAAGAAATCTTGAAGGATATGCTCATAATATTAATTCATTTGATATAAAATTAACAAAATTAATTAATGCAATGAATGAAGATGATTTATTAATAATTACATCAGATCACGGTAATGACCCTTCATTCCCAGGAAGTAATCACACAAGAGAAGCATTACCACTAACAATCTTTTCTAAATCATTTAAAGGTTCAGAAAGAAATCTTGGAATTTTAAGTGGTTTGGGAACTTCTGGAAATATTATAGCTAGAAATTTTGATTTAGAATTAGTTGAAACTGGTGAAGATATTTTTGACAAACTTATATAAATAAAATAAAAGGAACTATTGCAGTTCCTTTTATTCTTTTGGTTTTTTATCGCTAATTCCAGAAATATTTTTTAAATTATTAATTTCTAATTGAAGTATTTCAATTTGTTCTTGAAGTTCGTTTTTTTTATTTTTTAAATTATTAATTTCTGTTTCAAGATTGTTTTGATTTTCGATGAAACTATCAAATTCTTCGTTAATTTGATCTAAAAATCAATCAACTTGTTCTGGATTGTATCCATTTAAAACTATGTCAAATTGTTGATTTAAAATTTTTTCTTTAATTCTTTTAATCATTGTTTTCCTTAAAGTGATTTAAAATTATACCATTTGCTATTGCTACATTTAATGATTCAAAATCAATTTTTATATAAATATTTTCATTTATAAAATTTTGAATTTCAGAACTTATTCCATTTCCTTCGTTTCCAAAAATTATTGCTATTTTTTCTTTATTTTTCTTTATATTAGATAATTCTACACTTTCTTTTTTTAACACCGTTCCATAAATTCAATACTTATTTTTGAGTTGATTTAAATAAAAAACTAAATCATTTGTTTGAATAATGTTTAAATAGAAAAATGCTCCTTGGGATGATCTTACAACCTTTTCATTATAAATATCTACACCTTTTACTATAATATCTTTAAAACCAAAAGCTTGACAATTTCTTAAAATGGTCCCTAAATTACCTGGATCTTGTATATTATCTAAAATAACAATTTTAGAAGAAAAATCATAATTATTAGTATTTTTTTTGCAAACAGCAATAATGTTTTGTGGTGTATCGGTAAAAGAAAGTTTTTTTATTATTTCTTCTGTAACTAAAAAAGATTTTATTTTTAATTTTGTAGAAAATTTTTCATATACTTCTTGTTGTGAAGTTACTATTTCTTCAATGAGATTTTGTTTTAGTGCTTCTTCTATTATTTTAGGATTTTCTATTAAATATAAGTTACTTTTATCTCTATATTTCTTTATTTTTAATTTGTTTAAATCAATAATTTTTTGATTTTTTAGCGAATTAATTATCATTAGAAATAAAATCTTTTCCCTTTTGAACTTCAAATAAAGAAAGGTTTTTAAAGTCTAATTGTCTCATCACTTCATATGCAACAAGAATTACAGAATTAGCTAGATTTATTGATCTGTTTTCAGCAACCATGGGTATTCTTAAACAAGATTGTAAATCTTTTTGTAATATTTTTTTAGGAATTCCTGTAGATTCAGTTCCGAACATTAAAAAAATATCTTGACCATTTTGATCAATTTCTTTAAAATTGACATCACTATATGTTTTTTGTCCATATCTTGTTATGTAATAAATTTTTTGATTTTTATATTTTTGATTAAATTCTTCATAATTATTATGAATTTCATGTCTAATATCACTTAGTCTTTTACCTGCTGCTGGTCTTTTTAATCATTTTGGTTCTAAAATAAAAGCTATGGGTCTGATTATATGTAATTTTGCTCCAAGAGCAAAACAAGTTCTTATTATATTTCCTGTGTTTGGACTTATTTCAGGTTGGTATAGGATAATATTGAGCATTTTTACCTCTTTAATTAATAATTTATTTATTATTAATTATACTAAATTGTATTTTATAAAAAAATTTTTATAACTATTTTAATTTTTAAATCATTTTAATTAAGAAAATGTATAATTAAAATATATAAATATTTGAGGAGAATTATGAAAAAGAAAATTTGAGCAATAAGTCCAATCATTTTATCAAGTACTTCTATATTAATAGTTTCATGTAATCAAACTAATGAAAGTAATACAGATACAATAAACAAACCTATTAATAAAGAAGAACTAAAAGATTATAAAATTTCAAATATAAAGGAAAATAGCATTAATTTGACTTTAAAAATAGAAAATTTAGATCAAAATAAAAACTACAATTTAAGTTTTAAATTTAAAAACGGATATTTAAAACAATTTCCAATAAATTCTAGTAAACTTCAATTTTCTTTTATTTTCAATAAATTAGAAAGCAATACTGAATATCAAATTTCAGAAATTTTTTTAAATGACTTAAATATTTTAAAGAATAAAACAATTTCTTTTAAAACCTTACACCAAACAAAACCATCAGATGAAATTAAAATTAAAGAAAAACCTGAATTTGATTTTAAAAATTCAATTTTTTCAATTGTAAGAAGGGACTATAATTTTGCTGAATTCAGTTTAATTTTCGATAGTAAAAATTTAAATAGTATTAAAACAGATGAAAATTTTAAAGTAACTTTAAATAATAATCAAACATATAAAGCAAGTTATGAATTTTTAGAAAATAACAAAATTAAAATAAAAGTAAATGCAAATAACTTATTAGAAAATACAAATTATTGAATAAAAAAGATTACTTTTAATACAGATGATAAAGACAATGTTATATTTACCAATAATGATAACAGCAATAATTTTTCTTTTAAAACATTCTTTTTAATTGATCAAGTAAATGAGTTAACTATAGCTAAAAAAGAAATTATTTTAGAAAATAATACGGAAAATACTTCAAATAATTTTGAGATAACATTAAATCAAGTTAAAGATTCTTTTGTAAACAAAAATTCAAGAATTTCCTTTATAAATAAAGAAAATAATAATAAAATTTATTCTTCTGAAATTAGTTTAAATTCATCAAATAATCATTATTATTTTATAATTAATAATATAGAAGCTGGAACCTATGAATTTAATTTTTTTGAAGTTGAAGTTAATAATCAATGAATTAAATTTAATAATAATTCAAATTTTTCAAAGGAATTTGTTGTCAAATTAAAAAATAATGATACAGAAACTTCAAATAATAATCCAAAGGAACCAGAACAAGGAATTGATGTAGAAGATGTTAATAAATCAATAGAAAATTATGGTAATATTTTTACACTTCAAAATGCTAATTTAATTCAAAATACAGAAATTAATGTGCATAATTCAACTAATTTTTCAGAAATAAGTAAAGATAGTTTATTAAACAAAAATAGTTATTACACTTCATACTTTTCTTATTTAAATAACACAGTAACTAAACCAATACAGAAAGAAACTTCAATTACAACTAATGAAGTTTCCAATATAGACATTTCTTCAATTGAAGTTTCTTCTAATTTAATAAATTTAAATATTATCAATAACACTTCTGAAAACATTTCTAGTGCTAAAGTTTTAGTAAAAAGTTTTGATCAATATAATCAATGAAGTAAATATATTGATTTAAACATAAACGGAAATAAATTGAGCTTTAATCCTAATCTATTAAGTAACTATCAAAATGAGTTCATAGTAACTGAATTAATCATAAATAACAATAAAAAATCTTCTTTCAATTTACAATCTAAATATAAATTTATAAAGGAAAATACTTTATTTAATGATTTAACTATAGAAAATTTTGATATTTATAAAAATGAAAATTCTAAAGAAATATATGCAACATCTTCTTTTAATTGAAGTCAAAATCAATTAGCAGTTTTAAGCGACAAAATATTTGTTTTTTATTTTGAAGTTGAGAAAAAAGTTTATAAAGAAAAGAAAAAGAAACCAACTTTTCCTTTTGATCCAGAAATTGTAATAAATGAAGATGAAAATTTTGATGCTTCTAATTCTGTTCCTTCTATTAAAAAAATCTACATTCCTTTTAGTGAATTAAGTAAGTTTTCAATTGCAGGTTTTCAAGAAAAAATAAAATATAAACTTAAATATATTGATATTGTCAATAATCATAGTTTTATAAATTTTCTACCAAGAAAAGATGTATCTAATAAAAACATTAGTTTTTCTTATAATTAAAGTGGGACAATTTATTGGGACACATTTTACCAGTGATATCACTGGTAAAATT